>NZ_PIZT01000021.1:0-30059 GCF_002834115.1 Methylomonas sp. Kb3
GGTTCTTAAGTTGGTCTCGTACTCCGCCTTCTGGACTTGCTGGGCATGTTCCGCACTGAGCAGGGCATGATTACAAAGGGCCGGGTAACCACCTAGACAGGTTCTTAGGTTATCGTGATAGGTGTCGGCCATGCCTACCATAGGCAGGACAAGTAAAAATACAAACCATAAAAAGACCGCAATGTCTTTCCGCATGATCGTTTTTATCCGCAACTGTATTTATTTAAGTTTAGCTGGCTAATGAAAAGGTATGGGCTACCTACTATTACACAGCTTTTCGCACGGAACTCCGTCGCCATCGCCATCGAGCCTGCTTAATCCGCATTGATTCAAGTAGAACTTTGCTTCGTCGCATGAATTCATTTCCTTGCAATAACGTTTTGCACCGCATTGGTTATTGGACGGTTTTTCGACGGCTGTCGACACGTTGAGTGGGGGTGCATTCTGCTGTTGCCCCTTTCTTGAATGCCTGTATTCCCAAGGTGGCATAGGATTTGGTTCAGACCACAAGCCAATTTTGGATTGTTTAGCCATTTCTTCGTCATCAACAAGGCTTTGATCATGAAGATATTGGCGGTATGCCCACGCCATGCCTTGCCTGATTTGTTCTTTGTTCACGTCAATGGAATCGACAAAGATCGTGCCGACAGTTCGACCATATTTGTCGACGGTCTCTTTTTCAATTTTGACGTTTTTGTTGAAAACCATGCTGGCTAGCGCTTGTCTCGATTTCTGACCAAACGCCTGATCGCTCTCTGGGGCATCGATTTGTGCCAGCCTGATTTTGACTTGGCTTTTATCGGCCAATAGTAATGTCACAGTATCGCCGTCATGCACAGAAACGATATACCCTTCTAGGGTTTCAGATAAAGCGACTGCGGCATTTAAGATAAGTGATAAGAATAAAATTATGCGCATACGTTATAAGGGGCGAATGTGTAAGCTGGGTTTGCTGAGATTCCACGAGAAAAATCCGCCGCATTGCTGTTTAGCGTTGCATTCCGAACACTCATCCAGATAGTCGTTCTTCCAGTCGCTGATGGATTTGACGGCATGACAGCGAATGGATTCGGGAACGACGCAGAACGGAGTATTGTAGATCGATACCTTCATGCTGGCTTTCGCCATGGTTTCGACAGCTTCCTGCAGCTCATGCCGGTAATCATAAGGATCGATCCATAGCGCCTGCTGGTTCGATTTCGCGAAGCCGATTATTTCCAGCCCCATCAATGCGACGTGGTCGACGAACAGGAGATTCCGCGTGATGAACTCCGCCAGTCTCGGTAGACGGTGGTAATTTTCCCGATGGATGACCACGCGGATTTCGACCGGGACCTGACAGCGTTTTAGGTTGAGGATACCGCGTATGGTTTCGTCGAATGCGCCGTCTGCCTGCACGATGAAGTCATGCAATTGCGAATAGTCGGCATACAACGGTATGCCGATCATGACGTCTGGATGCTGAACGCGCGAAACCTTAATCGCCAGATCAAGGTTCTTGAAATTTCGGCCATTGGACAGAATGTGTAGCGAGGTATTCGGCAAGTGGTTTTTGGCGGCTTGAATCAGCCGGGTAAAGCTGTCGTTGCCGATCAGCGTCGTCTCGCCACCGGAAAAGCCGATCTCAGGCGTTTCAGGATGGATCAGCGGCAAGGCTTCCAGGATGTCATCGACCAAATAGTTGTCGTCTATATCGCGCGGCGGCTGCGAACACATGATGCAAAACGAGTTGCAGCGTTCGGTCAGCAGGAAGGTATTTACGTTCGCTTCTTTCCGGTACAACACATTGATCTTGCAGCCGGTAGGATAGAACTTGATGACGTCGTTTTCTTTAAGATAGCGGATGTCATTCGACAGCCTGACGGTATTTACAGGCGCATTAGCGATTTCGCCATCGAACGCCAGCAGCACTAATCCAAAGCCCTCAGGTATCGCGGCGGGTTCATGCATGATCAAAACGCTTTGCGAACGAAGCCCGTTTGGCAGGTTCGGATTAACGGTGATCTTGGCGATCAACGG
The DNA here is from genome assembly GCF_002834115.1 of Methylomonas sp. Kb3. Lineage (NCBI taxonomy): Bacteria > Pseudomonadati > Pseudomonadota > Gammaproteobacteria > Methylococcales > Methylococcaceae > Methylomonas > Methylomonas sp. Kb3. Next base: position 2,020 of record NZ_PIZT01000021.1, read on the forward strand.
TTCTTCATGCGTCATCGCCGATAAAGCGGCATTGTCCTTGGCGCTCAAATGAATCATCATCTCACCCAGTTGGTTAATATCTTTTTGGTGTCTGGGTCTTCCAGCAGCTTAATCACATGCTTGAAGATTTTCATGTTCTTGGCGCAGAAGCCGCTGAATGCCTTATGACCGACGACATCCTGTTGCGTGGCGTAGTGGTAGACGGGATCGGTGCCGCAATAGGGCAAAAAACCGCAGTCGTGGCACATCGGGGCGCTTTCGGAGAGACTCGATTCCAAAGTATCGAGCAGAACATCCGATAGCCAGATGTCTTCGTAGCTGTCCGTATGGACGCTGCCGAGCCTGAATTTCTTGTCACCCATTTCGGCCAGCATTCGCGCCTCGTCGGATGCGTAAACATCGCCGTCGTAGTTGTAAACGATGGCAGCGATCGCGGCGCCCGAAGGGGATTGCAGGTCGACGTATCCGGTATTGAACGGCGACAGCAGCTTGGTCAGGATGATTTGCGTGTAGACCTCGACGAAGTGGTGTCCTTGGCGGTTGATCTCCAGGATATAGTCCAAGCCTTCTTTATAAAACTCGAACCATCTGTCGATATCGTATTTCTGCGTCTGGTGATTCTTGATCGCAAACCCGTACGGGCTGAGCGGACGCAGGAAAATGCAGTCGAGGTTATGTTCCAGGTAGGTATCGATGATCGATCTGACTTGCGACAGGCTTTTTTCGGTCGTGGTCATCAACGCCCCGATCTTGTCGCGACCTAAAAACCGCTGGGCGTTTTTGATGCCTTTGACCGTAATCTCGTAGCTGTTTTTACCGGGGCGAGGCCGGTTGCTGTTGTGCAGGGATTCGTTACCGTCCAGCGATGTCGACAGATGGATGCCGTGTTCTTGGCAGAAAGCCAGCACTGTATCGTCGAGGAAGCTCAGGTTGCTGGTGATGACGAACTGCAAATCCCGTTTGTATGTCTCGTTGAGCTTTTTAGCCTCTGAAACGAGGTATTGGATGAGATTGAAGTTGAGCAGCGGCTCGCCACCTTGGAACTCGATTTTGATCGCTGGCGACGGGCTCCTGAAAACCAAGGCCAGTGCCTTGCTGGCCGTTTCTTCGGACATATCGAAAGCATGCTTGTCGTCAGTTTGGCGCGATACCTGGCAGTATTGGCAGGTATAGTCACAACGCAACGTGACCACGAAGATATGCAGCGAGGTGAATTGCGAAGTTCTTAGCGCCTTGGTACGGTATTTAAGCGCCAGTAGGTCGATAGCGACATTGGAGTCGTCATCGAATAGGAAATGCTTGGATTTCAGGTCGTGGTAAAAGTCTGTATCCTGATCGACGATTTTCCTGACGTAGCTTTCGAGCTGCGGACGGTCGACAACCAGATATTCGCCGACTTCGTTGCTCAAAAGATACCGACCATCATCCAATCCGGCAAAACGTGACGGCAGCAGGTGGTAATCGTGGTTTTTCGCTTGGTTGAAGTCATCAACCAGCTTGAAGCGCTTCCCTAGCAGTGACATTATCCAATCAATCCTGTATTCGAAAAGGCGTTTGCCAATATCAATTGGCGGACGTTGGCGGTTTCTTTCGAAACCGTGTCGCGTAAATCCTGATCCAAGACTTCGCGTTTGATTCGATCTGCCATGTCGTCGATAGGGGATTCAAAAGCGATCACGATGTCGCTGTCTCTCAGTTGAATGTCAAACGAACACTTGTCTTGATATCGATAAAGTGCCCGTTTGATCGTTTCAAGCGAAAAAACGCGAACATCAAAACTGAGTTCGTGTTTTGTCATTTTTTAGCGTGATGAGTAGTGTGACCGATGAGATGAGTGAGAAGCATGCGAGCTGTGAGCAGCCACAAAAACGCCACCATTTTCGACAGTTGGTCTATCAATCACAAACGGCAATTGTGAGGTTTGTTTCTCGACTGAAGCGGTGTCCAGCGTTGGCATTTGATTAGTTGCGCTTTCTGGCAAAGCCGCTGAGGCATCAGCAGCAATTGATACAGCCAAAACCGATAAAGAGGTCAAAAAGCTTTTTTTCATATCCATTTTCCAAAATAGCGATTCAAAAGCGAATCATTGCTAGGGTATCTAATCAGGCGACGCTTGTCGAATTGCGTATCAGTTAAGTATTCATAACTAACAAATAGCTACACTTGAAACCCAAAAAAATCCCTGATTTATGAATGTGCACCGCCAAAAGCGTAGTGCTCTCGAATACACCAGCGACGAAATAGCGCTGGCTTGATGTGGTAAAAAAGTTTACATTAATCACTATTTTTATAGTTTTTGTAAACCCAAGAGGCCACCATGTTAGGTGAACGTCTACACCGCGCCCGGAAGGCGGCGGGTTTGGGGTTGCGGGCTTTAGCCGAACAAGCGGACTTGAGCCACACCACCATCAGCAAGTTTGAAAACGAACTGCAAACCCCGTCTTCCGCGCAACTGATCAAATTGTCGAAAATTCTGGGCGTGCGTACCGAGTATTTCTTTCGCCCGCAAACCCTGACTATCGAAGGTATCGAATATCGTAAGAAAAGTAGCTTGTCGCAAAAGAGCTTAGCCAAAATCGAGGCGGACATCAGTGATCAGGCCGAACGCTGGCATGAATTGCTGGGTTTATACCCGCAATCGCCCATCCAACCGTTTGCCTTGCCCGCCGGTTTGCCGGAACGCATTGAGGATCCCGAGCAAATCGACAGCCTGGCGGAAACCGTGCGGCTAGCCTGGAACCTGGGCTTGGGTTGCATCCCGGATATGATCGACACCCTGGAAGTTCATGGGGTGATGGTGATCAGCAGTTGCGTGGACGACAGCAAAAAGTTCGATGGCTTGGCGGGCATGATTAACCTTCTGCCGGTGGTCGTAGTCGGCGCAAATTGGACCGGCGACCGCCAACGGTTTACCTTGGCGCATGAATTGGGGCACTTACTATTAAAAGGCCGCTTGGATGCAGCGTTGCTGGCTGACGAAGAAAAGCTGTGTAATCGTTTTGCCGGCACGTTTTTGCTGCCCAAGCCAACGCTGATTGAGCATTTAGGCGCTAAGCGCCACCGGCTGGAATTGAACGAACTGTTTATGCTGAAACACGAATTTGGTTTGAGCATGCAGGGCGTTTTGTTTCGTGCGCATCAAGCTGGCATTATTACGCAGGCCACGTTTCAGGCAAGTTATATGGCCTTTAGCTCTAAGGGGTGGCGCAGTTGCGAGCCGGGCAAACCATATCCCGCCGAGCAAACCCTGCTGTTTAAGCAGTTGGTCTATCGGGCGCTGGCCGAAGACTATTTCAGCGAATCCAAAGCCGCTGAATTATTAGGGCTACCGGTAGCAAAATTCCATCAACAACGGACGTTAGATAGCCTTGAGCCGGTTACTCATTAGCGACGCCAATATCCTGATCGATTTGGAAGAGGGCAGTTTGATGCGAGAGCTATTCAAGTTGCCTTATCAGATTCAAGTGCCGGATATGTTGTTCGCCGATGAATTGGAAGCCGATCACGGTTATTTACTGGAGTATGGCTTGCAGTTAGGCGAGTTAACGCCGGCGTCAATGGCTGAGGTCGAAGCGCTGGTCGCCAAGTATAAGCAGCCTAGCCGCTATGATTGTTTTGCGTTGATGTTGGCCAAGCAGGAGAAATGTCCGTTACTGACCGGCGATCAAAACTTGCGCAAGGCTGCTGAGCAGGAATTTGTTGAAGTAAAAGGCACGCTGTGGGTCGTGGAAAGTTTGATTGGTCATGGCATTATTGACGTTGGTGCGGCCCGCATCGCATATGCACAGATGAAAGAAAACGGCCGACGCTTACCTTGGGAGATGGCCGAAACCCGCTTAATCGAGATGCAGGCCAGTTAGTCTAAACATTATCCAGATAGGACGCAGGAAATGAGCAATAACAAACGCGAAATTGCATTGACCGGTTATTGCAGGACTCAAAACTTTACAAATCGGGTAATGAGTTTAAGCAGTTATTGGGCGTACCGTAACCGTTTATCAATCAGTTTTGAACGATTTCTACTCGATGTAATTCTGGCTGGTTCATGGTCATAAATGCCTTCATAGCTTCCGACTCCCGGGTAAATTAACGCGTGGTTAAGTGACTCCAGATAGGACATTTCAACTTTGCTAAAACAGGACATGACTATATTGCACTAACAGTGTGACTTCGCATAACGTTTTTTATGTTAAATTGTCGAGATTTCACGCCATTTTTTACAATAAAAACAGGTCGTTAGGAAATCAAGCTACCATCTGAACGCGGGGTTTCGTTGCATACCAGATTAACCACAGGTGTTTATGTTCTTGATTTTGCGATGCCATGCAACAGCATTGCCTCGCCAGTATGCGACTTGATTAACCGGTATTTATAAAGTGCCTTCCTGCAAAACAAGCGTTTAGACCGGATCGGGTTTCACGCTTGGCTGACCTCTGATGAGACGACTATAAAGGCGTCACGTTTTCAGCTTGTGGGCCCTTAGCCCCAGAGGTCACTTCCATGGTCACGCGCTGGCCTTCGATCAGGCTTTTCCGACCGCTGCCTTGGATCACACTAAAGTGGACAAAGACATCTTTGCCGCCGGCTTGCTCAATGAAACCAAAGCCTTTATCATCGTTGAACCACTTTACTTTGCCTTCTACTCGTGCTGCCATAAAATTTTCAAACCCCATCAAATTATTCATTATCGTCGCTTCCGCAAAAAGCAGAGATCGGTGAAACCAGACCACGGGCGGGCTACCGTGCTTGAATAGTAGTGGATGCACAAGGTATCTGTATGTACGGTTCCGCACCGACATACGTCAAAATCAAACATCAGGCTCTATGCTATGCGTCACTTACGGGGTACCGTAAGGATTGCTTGTCGGTGTGACGTACACCAGTTCAATTTCCACCCGCTGATTTTGACGCTTTCCTTCGGGTGTTGAATTGTCTGTAATAAAGTCAGATCCGGAAGCGTAATTCACGTGAATTTTCAAGGGCGACACGCCGTGCTCTATTAAGTATTTTCTAGCGGATACGGCCCTTGATAATGCAAGCTGCTCATCCTTAGCGCTCGGGATTGGCGTACTGGTCCGGCCTCGCACCGTTATCAATGTGGCATTCTTGGCGTCGTCCAAAACCGACGAATCGCTAATGCTAGGACGAAAAATAATGCTCCGATTATCAAATAGGACAGTTACCGTATTTGATCGTGGCATTTCAATGATGCCGCCATCGGCTGCCGTGTTAGAGGTAATCGGCTCGACATGGAATGTTTGCGCTTTTGCGACGTTTGCGAACGTCATAAATGACGCAAGTATGACTAGGCGCTTTATGGTCATAAATACTTCCTTATAGGTTGGTGAACGTTGTGTCTGTCATGGAAATGATCCACAGAACGGTTAGGTGTAATGGGTAAAAGGCATAGAAAGCCCATTGGACACGCTGAACGGGCAATCGCACTAAACAAGCTATCAATGCAACCGGCAATACCGCCAGGGCCCAGTAATTGCCACTGATTAGACGTAGTGACAGAATGGATATAGTTGCAATAATTACCGGGGCAAGCCGTGGTGTTTTACAGTACCACCATGCTGATAGACCAAGAATAAGACCAGGCCACCAATATTCGACCACTGATCCGCCAAGTAAAAACACTACCGCCGCAGCTAGGTAGCCAGTGATCGTTTGATGCTCAATTAGGTAAATGGTGAGCGTGAGAACCAATAACGCAAACATAAAATTTAACGGCCACCACCCAGCAAGTAATCCACCGAGTGCAAGGAAGGCGGGGGTTGCCAGCGATCCACACAAAGCTAATCGCTTTATAATCCGGATATGCACACCACGTTCGAAGGCCATTGGCCTTGCAAGGTTATAGGCAAGGACCAAAACAAATAGCGGCATTGCTAAGCGGCCAATGTTGAATAAAACAGGAATGGCTCCCTTATACAGATATTTGTTGGTGTGATCGATCACCATTAGGATCAGGGAAAACCACTTGATGGCTTCGATGGTGCCATCTGCGACAACTACACGAGGATAGTTCATTTCGTTCTTCCTTTTTTAGCGGCTAAAATATGTTTGTTAGTCAGAACTAACCATAATTTTGCGTGGGATATATGCCATGCTTGCGGCGTATATTTGCATCGGTTTTTTATATTCCGGCGTTATGGGCTCTGGATGCACTTGAACAGGTGTCGAGTCAGTTTTCTTTACCTGAGCGGCCTCTACTATTCCGCCCTTTAAAAATGTATCCAGCCAATCGGCCCATTTGTTGGCCCTTACCATCAAATCGGCTTTGTACACTCCGTTGTAATAAGGGGTTCTTGAATGATAATTGGCGACTTTTGTCCATAAATCACCCTTGTCGTCTTTGATATGAACAGCCAGTCGCCATGCGGCTAGATCGTAGGGATAGCAACCTGAGCTTGCTACATCCTCTGGCGTAATGCCATATTTTGCCAATTGGTTTAGGTACGATGTGTTGAATTGCATTGGTCCCACATCGTGAGTTCCGTTTGTATTCCTTACCCATTGTCCGGGTTTACCGCCTTCTTTCTCGGCGACTGCCAGCACAATATTTGCAGGTATATCGTATTTTGCGGCAGCAGTGATCGAGCATACGATCCGCTCTTGTTGTTGAGGACTCTGATTGTTAGACTGAGCGTGCACTAGCATCGGGAGTATGCTGATTGCAACAACACAAGGTTTTATAGCATTCATGAATTGTTCTCCTGTTATGCTGAATGTGCATTACTACTATCGTTGTAGGTGAATGCCGCGACCTCTTGATCCGGATCAACTGTTTCATCAGATCCTGATAGGCTATCCCCGCCAAACGTGGGTGTTGATTGAGCACTGTTGCTAATTGCAGCCGCGACTTGTCCGCCAAACGTATTGTTGGTTCTGTCCTTAATTTTTTGCTTTGCGACCTCTCCAATTCCGGTTGCAAGGTTTCTCACCATTGATGATCCATATTTGGATTCACTTGCCTGCTTTGACGAGCTACTGCCTCCCATTGCTTCGCCAAGTGGAGTTGTTGTGTTTGAAGTTGAACCACTATTAGCGGTGCTCTGACTACTTTGAAGATAGTCGGCTGTCATTCTGGAAGCTCCGTCCGCCCCACTTCCGGCGAATTCCGCAGCTTTATTTGATGCCGCCATAATGGCTTGAATGCCACCGCCAATATTTGTTGCCCCGGCTGCAATCGCTCCACCTGCAACGCCAATAGCCGCCCCGGCAGTAGCGGCAGCCGCCATTGCCGAGCCGGCTCCAAATCCGTTACCAAGTGCGCCGGTTCCCCCTCCGAAGGCGACTTGCCCAAGCATTGGGGGTACTTTATTGACCAATAGCAGCAAGACCACTGCTGCTACGAGAAATGACCCCATATCCGCGTAGGTCATATCGGCTTCCATGGCCGCTACATAATCATTAATAAAGGCTTGTCCAATTCCAACAATCAGAATCATTGCCATCAATTGGATGGCGACGTTCAATACCGTTTTGTAAAAGCCGATAGCCATGTCCGTAGTCCATCGGCCACCGCCGAAGCCAAGATATATAACGCCGGCGTAAGCAAGAATCCATCCACTAACAAAGAGCACAAGCATATTTGTTGCGATCAGGGCCATTATCACCAACACGACTGCGCCCATGATAATTAGCGCCGCACCCTCTACCGGTTCCCAGATTGATGAAGCGGTAATCGCTTTTCCGAATACTTGGAATCCGGCATCGATAATGCCCGACGGCGTTACCGTACCCAATCCGGCCGCATTTGACCCTAACGTTTGCATTGATGCAAAAACGCCGGTTGCCATTGCTGGCCCGTTACTCAAAAGCCACCAGAAAAACCCTGTGGTAATAGTGAAACGGAGGAATTCGGCATAGAACTCGCCAATATCTGCCTTCCTCAATAGTAAAAAACCATGCGTCCATACCATAGAAATTAAGGCTAATACCCAGAATAGCCAGGTCGCTCGTGCAGTAATGGCGGCTGCCCACCCCGCCGCAGCACCGGCGAACCGACCTTGAACATCGTCCATAATGTTCGGCCCATCTATTGCCGCTAAGGCATCAGTAGATGCGCTCATCAGGACGGCTACAATTAAGAATATTTGTCTATTCATTTGCCGTTTCTCGTACTATTTAATTGACCAATTTCGATTGTTCGCAGCGCCGAAAGTCACACGTCGGGCGCAAGCGGAGGCTAGTCGTCTCCGCTTTTTTTCATTGGCAATGCGAATGAGGTTTTCGTGCCGACAATTTATTTCATTAACAATAAGCTCATCGGCATCGGCATCGGCATCGGCATCGGCGTCAGCGGCCCCTGCAATTGGTAACGAGTCTTCGCCTTGATTGACCAACTCATCCCAATTACTGACGGTTGTTGCAATAGCGGCCACGATAAGAATTACGACTAATATGTATTTAATGGGCATGCGTAGTTACCTGATGGTCCAGCCATCATTATCCCGATACGCATAGGGCACTTCGTGGGCCTTATCGGATGCAGCTTGTTGTTGCGCTTCTTTATTCGCCAAGGCCTGGTTGCGGGTAATTTCGGCGTTTTGTTGCGCAATCAACAATCCGCGTATTTGTAGAAGCTGATTGGCCTGTTGGCTGGCGAGTTGATTGGTATATCCGATAGCCTTGACTTGACCATCAGCGCCTTGTGCAGCTGCTTGAATATCTTCGAGCGTTGCGGCATCGGATTCTAATGCAGTTTGTTGGCTATCTAGGCCTTCTATTGCGGCTTTGTTTGCTGACTGTTGCGCCTCCGAGCCAAGGTGTACAGAGTCTCGTAAGTCGGCCAAATCGGCATTCGTGCAGGCTTCGCCGTTAAAACAACGCGATCCCCGATAGGTGTTAATGTCTTTAAACTTTGCCAAATAGTTATCAATGTTACCGAACCTGTTTTTATAACCGGTGACGGTATCAATGGTTCCACGAAGCCGTCCCATTGTTGCGGTCGCTCTATCCCAGATATTGGTTACTGGCGACGCAGTGTTTTGCAACATATTTTCATATTGTTGTATCTGCGTTGAATACTGTTCCAATTGAGTTCCATATTCTTGAACCTGTTTTATTGTCTGAGCGATTTCTTCGACCGCGGTCATAATGTTTTGCGTCAGGTTTGTACCGTCGATTACAGGAACTCCCGCGATTGAAATGGATGGACTAAACATGACAGTTGCGGTCAACACTCCTACCAATGTTTTTTTAGCGGCTAAAATGCTTTTGGTTTTCATAAATGACTCCTGTGGTGTAAACCTTAATAATCAAATGCTTGATACGGCTTGGTTAGCGTTAAATCTTTCGTCACGATAATGTTGAATCGATAACCAGGCCTGATTTCCAAAGTAGGCGCGATATTCATGTTTTTCGCGATCATTTGTGAGGTTACTCGACCTAGTTGTTGTCCCAGCGCATTACTCATCGCACTATTGGCGTTCGGAGCTGTATAAATCCCGTTTTGTTGGTTTTGTTGCTGGTTATAAGTAATGCCGGCAGTAATCGCTGACATTAGCAATGCGGAACCGAATATTCGGACGAAGTGATGATTTACTTGGTCCGTGAATCCCGCATATCCAGCGCTATCGGCCCCCGGCATTGCGCCAATATCCATTGCTTTACCATCGGGGAATACGATACGTTGCCATGCAACAAGAACCCGAGATTGCCCATATTCCACTTCACTTGAATAAACACCAACTAATCGGGAGCCTTGCGGAACCAATAGATATTTTCCGGTTGCCGTATCAAACACGTCCTGTGAAACTTGGGCCATGATCTGCCCAGGTAACTCGGAATTGATTCCAGAAATTAACGTCCCAGGAATAATGAAACCGGCCCGAAGTTCGAATGGCGTTCTTGGCGCTTCCGGTAGTGAGTCCAGTCGCCATCTATCGCTTGATCCTGATTTGCCGAATTGGCTAATATTATTTTTGTCGCCCAGAGTCTCGGAACTAACAAGTTGCGGCGATCTTTCGTTGCCGCCAGTTTCATTTTCCCCGTCTGCTCCCACGATTCCCGAATCCTGCAATGCCGCGAGCCGTTTCTTATATGCGGTCATAGGGTCGGTATCTGTCATCTGTTCTCTGACTGCGGCAAGCTTAGCAAGTACCCCATCTCTTCCGGTTGTTTGCACTTGTGATGCTGCAATTACGCCAGGAGGTGAACCGGAGCTGCGCGGAGCTGTAACCGTCACCATCGTTCTTGCTTTAATTGCATCTTCGAATTGTTGTCGCTTCATTGCGGCAATACGTGCGGCTGCATCCTCTTCCGGGGTACGCGCTCTATTGGGTGCGGCGGATGGCGGCGTTGGAGGCATATCGGACCGTACTATTTTGACTGGCGGTGCGGGCTCTAGCTGCGGATCAGGTTGCGGATTGGATTCGGGGGGAATAATTCCGCCCAGGTTATTGCCCACTATTTCTTTGGCGAGCATATTGGCGTTTCCTGCTTTTTGCCGATCCGCCGTTTCTGGTTTGTTTTGCTGGTTTGCACGGTCAGCGGCCACCAGAACCATTATGATTAAAAAGATCGATATGGCCACACCCAAGATAATCACGGGTAAGTTATTTACCCGACGAACGCCGTGATTGGCTTCTGGTTCATCCGGTGACAATTCAGGCGACATGTAGTCTTCATTGACGGTATTTGCTGTAGATTCCATTGCCTTACTCCATTTTTGCCCAAGCGCCTGCTGATAAGGCAGTGTTGTTCTTCGCCTCATAAGCATGGGTCAACGTTACGTCGTCAATCTTGAGCTTAATGCGGTACAAGTCGGGCACATTAATAGACGGCTTATCAACAACGTACTGGAATCTCCGACCAGTTCCGGCAAAGCTTTGCTTTGGGTTATATTCCTTCACTGCATATCCTTTTGCTCTCAGCGAATCCACCAGCAACATTCCGAATCTATCTGATTTTGGAATGCTTTGGCCGAAATTGAATTGAGTTTGAGCAGGCGGATATATCTTTTGCAAATGATGAATGGTATCTGCCGCAATGACTTCATGAAGCCCAGAAGGCGCATTTGATTCGAAATTGCCGACTCGTTCCGTTGCGCACCCGAACAGTCCGGTAATGCTTATGACGAACGCAAAGATCCTGATCATGTTATTTCACCCGTTGAATGGTTACGGTATCTTGGTTTGAACCAACACCTGCAATCATGATTGCTCTATCGAATACAGTGTCGACAATGTAACGGTCGCCCTGTACGCGATAATTCACCATCACGGTTTCATCGTCTTCGAACACGCCCCCTTCCCTACGCACAACAAGCAATGTCGGCGCTTCGGTTTGGGCCATTGTTTCCGGCATTTGAATTATGGTTTTTTGCTTATCGTGATATACGCGAACCGGGGTCCATGAAATTGGGCCATTAGGTTCGATTTCATAATCGAAATTCAGATCGCCCAAATACTCTCCGGTTTGAGGAATGGTCTTTTCTTGGCGTTCTTTGTGTTCTTTATGGACGATGGCATTCCATTTCGCCATTGCATCCTCCGGATAGCTAAACGCCACTTTTGGCATGTACTGTGTTCGGTGTGATCGTAGCTGCAAGTTATAGGCACGACGATTGGTTGTCACCGACAGTGATGTTTCCAGGCCCACATCATGCGGCTTGATGATCAGATGTTGTACTTCGCTTTGGCCGCTACCTTCTATCGCAGGCTCGATGGTCCATCTAGCGGTATCACCTAGATTTATTCCGTTCACTTGTTCGCCAGGCTGCAAGGATACGTCGCATACCTGGAGAACTGCGCAGACAATACTTGGCTGTTGAGCCCCATATAGGAATGTGATCGTACCGTTTTGCCCACTGGTTGGAGCCATGCCGGTCGCACTACTCGCTTTCCACTTTTCCGCTATCGCAATGGCCTGTTTTTCTTGCTTGGTTAATGTCGGGTTTTTGGTGGAAAAATACATATCCGCTATATCCGGTTCGGCTTTCGCAGACTGCATTACAAATAGCGTCATTGCTATCTTTATCATTGCTCTGTATTGCTTTTTCATAGAAATCCCTCGTTCGGTTAAAACTGTTGTTGTCTGGACCAAGAAAAGTCTTTGACGTAAATACCCATTGGATTTTTGCGGACTTGTTCTTCGCTTGTGGCGGGTGTTGGTTCAACGACTTTGATGGTGACTAATGCCCTCATGAATGCAGGTTTGCCGGAAACGACACCCTGCCGGTCACGGGTCGTTTCAATCCAGTCGACCTCCCAAGTGTCAGGGGTTTGGGCCAGTACATTCACGACTTCTACGCTTACCATTTCTTTTATCGCGCGTTTGAACGGACTGGATTCTTCAGTGCCATTCAACCATTCAGTCATTTTTTGTAAGGACGGATCTCCAGGGGCTAGCATTGCGTATACATCCATAACGGCTTTTCTTTGTAGCGCGATGTCTATGGTGACTATTCGAGAATTAGAGATAAATGCCGATACAGCAGATGCCACTACTCGTCCATCCACTGGTGATGCTCGGTCGGCTCTGGCTACGGCTGCGGTTTGACCCAACTTGTCGACCTGTATCACGTAAGGCACAAATTTTGATAGCTGGCCGATATGAATCATTCCTCCAACACCGGTCAACGCCACCAACATTGACAATATCCCCATTACTTGCCACGCCTGCCTCGTAGAAATAACGCCCTGTGTGTGATCCTTCCAGGTTCGTCTTGCTGACAAATACGGATTCTCGTTCTCTCCGGCTCGACGGCCACCAATCAGCTTTTCAGCTCTTTTTCTCGGATCTGCTTTTGGGTCTTTTCTTCTAAAAATCATGCTGCTTCCTCCAAGTAATCTTCAATGCTTAAACCCTTCCGGGCGAGCCATTCACCAACCCATTCGTGACCATGAGTCGCCTTTAATTTCCTGATGGCCGCAACAGAATCTTTATCCGATGAGCCGACAAACGCGAGAGCAAGTGGACCTAACGCAAGATCATAGAGACGACAGCCTTCTTCTGAGACGTAGTAGTAATGTCTCTTGGGGATTGCTGTAGCCAATAATTCGATTTGCCTAGAGTTAAGGCCCATACGGCGATACAGTGCGGTCGCGTCTTCCTCTCTGGCGTAAATGTTTGGCAAGAAGATTTTTGATGCAGTCGATTCGATAATTACGTCGAGGATTCCAGAGTTCGCGGCGTCGGATAAGTTTTGCGTTGCCATGAGAACGAAACAGTTCGCTTTTCGCAGGACCTTTAGCCACTCTCGTATTTTTTCGCGGAATACCACATGACCAAGCATCACCCAAGCCTCGTCCAAAATAATCGCTGTAGGTTGGCCGGTTAATGATCGTTCGATGCGCCTAAAAAGGTATAACAACACTGGAAGCGCATAACGTTCCCCAAGGTTCATTAACTCTTCAATTTCAAAAACCGTGAAATCGGTAAGTTCCAGTCCATCCTCTTCGGCATCTAATAGATGTCCCATTGCACCATCAATGGTGTATTGCTTGAGAGCTTCGCGTATTGCTTCATCTTGAATAGTTACTGTGAATTCGGATAGCGTTCTAGCGCCACTGCTATGCATGTTGATGATAGCGTTACCAATTTCATTACGTTGGGCAGGGGATGTGACCAAACCATTTAACGCCAGGATGATGTTGATCCATTCCATAGCCCATGCGCGATCATTTTTAGTTTTCAGGTATTGCAAAGGACAGAAGGCCAGCCTTTCGTCGTCGGCGGCCACCGTGAAATGCTTGCCACTTTTCCCGCCACTCGTTGCTTGGATTGCTTCCGTTAATGGGTATAGCGACATCCCTTTATCGAATGCAAAGATGTGCATGCCTTGATAGCGGCGTAACTGCGCGGCGAGTATTGCAAGGTGGGTTGACTTACCTGCCCCGGTTCGACCGAACATGAATGTATGCCCAACATCGCCAACATGGAGGTTTAGACGGAATGGTGTTGAGCCCTGGGTAACACAATGCATAATAGGGGGAGATAGCGCCGGATACATCGGACAAGGTGCATATTCTCTGCCTGTCCAAATTGTGCTAATCGGCAACAAGTCCGCCAAATTCATGGTGTTCAACAAGGGACGACGTACATTCTCGACACCGTGCCCAGGCAAACTACCTAAGTAGGCTTCCATTGCGTTAATGGTTTCGATCCTGGCGACAAATCCAAGCCTGTTTATGGACTTCTCTACCTGTTGAGCCAGTTCCTGAACGCGCTTTCTATTCTCGTCCATTAGCACGACAACACTGGTGTAATAGCCTTGGGCGATTATGCCGCTATTAACTTCGGCTAACGCCGCTTGTGCGTCGTCCACCATGTTTTGTGCGTCCTCGTCTATCGGTCCTGTGTTGAGATTGAACACTTGATCAATGAAACCGCGTACCTTTTGCCGCCATTTTTTGCGAAACTTTTCCAAGTGGCTGATTGCCTCGTGCGGGTCCATAAAAATGAACCTTGAGGACCAACGATATTCGATAGGTAACTCACCAAGGGCGGTTAACATTCCCGGTGTTGATTCAAGCGGGAATCCTTCAATCGCTACTACCTGGATGTACTTACGACCTATCTTGGGTATAACACCCGCAAGCAAATCCTCTCCACCAATTAAACAGTCAAGATACATAGGGTTAGTTGGCAGTTGTACCGGGTGATTTTTTCCGGTAATACAAAACTGCAACCAACGCAGAAGATCATCATGAATGACAGTCGTCCCATCTTCATTAACGATTTCATGACCTTTTAATCTGCGTAAATTGACCGCTGCCGACAATCGCGTTTCGATGTTGTGACATTCACGTTTAAAGTGCTCAATGAGGTCGGTTGTATATGTCTTTGAGTCAGGCTTCTTGGCGTCGTCGTCGAACATAAGTTCGATAAACTTGCGTTCTGCAAGCACAGGCGGGAGATACGTCAATGTCACGACAAAGTACCCTTCGTACATGGTACTTAGTCCTTCGAAGAGTGTCCGGCGCTCTTCGTCGATGGCTGCCGTGATTCGATCAGGAAATGTTGATAACCCCCGTTCTGAGTATGACGGCGCCGGGCGACGAACGGCGTCGACATGGATCATCCAGCCATTGCCTAGTCTGGATATTGCTTGGTTTAATCTGGCGGATATTGATTCGCGGTGTGCTTCGGTTGAGCTATCGTTGTCATCACTGGTATATAGCCAACCAGCGAGAAACGATCCATCTTTACCCACAATAATACCCTCATCGACCTCTGCGGCATAAATCAACAAATCCGCTACACTGGCGTTTTTGGAACGATGTTGACTTAACCGACGATCCTTATTCGCCATGTAAATCAATCTGGCGAGGATTGCGACTAATAGAATCCCTAGTCCCGCAATAATGAATGTTATGGCCTCGATCATCATCTGTATTGTTTCCCTTGGCTATTTGGGTTTTCGCGGAACGGGGTGCTTCTGGCCGGGTAATACCCTCTTAAATTGCCCACCCGCGTACCTCGATACCGTAAATGTCGTAGATAAATAAATCGCATTTTCGGATCTGCTTTGGCTGCCAACCGTGCTAGGTATAACGCACATAACCATAGAATTACCCCGACAATGGCTGCCCTCAGTTCTTGAGCGGAGAAAATTAGCGCTCCGGCCACTAGGCCGGAGAACATCACAAATTCGCGATCCCCGCCCATGAACAAGTTGTCTCTGTTACCCGCTCTGCGGATTGGAATCGCGCGTAAGGCCATTACTTTTCACCCACCATAGCCAGACTTACCAACGCTTTTTAATGTACGCAGTTGAAGGCGTGCTAACGTTGCGATTAAACATGCGATCATCAATGCCTCCTTTACATACTGCGTTGCGCGAACACCCATAATCATGAGCTGTGTGCCTTCCTCATCCGCCGGCAGTGTTATTACTGCTCCGCGACCAAATACGTTAGTCATAACGTTTTGGGCACCGACTAAGAGGGCCATGACAAGGACGATAAAGATCAAAGTTCGAAAGAAGCCATTTAAGTCGCCGCCGAAAATCAGCACGCCACCGGCAACAATGATCCCAATTAGTGACAAAGAAAATGCTACGGGACCAGTAACCGATGTTCGAAGACTGGTAAGCCAATCTTCATAAGGTAAAGCGCCCCCATCACCTACGGCGGCGGTTGCCTGTTCTGGCATAAAAAAAACCAATGCCATTAACACAATTATGGGTGCTCTTTGCAGTCGATTCGCGAGTGCATTCATTTGTAACTCCTACAGATTAGCGGTTATGTAATGACCGTCCTTGTAACCAGAAACCTCTATGATTTCCTGAATACGACGGCCTTCTTGGGTTTTGGCGATGTAAACAACAACATGTACCGCTTCGCCAATCAGCGGTTCAATAGGTCTTGGTGATTCCGGATGCATGCTGATCAGCATCGCGAGACGATCTAACCCGGATTTTGCATTGTTTGCATGAAGTGTGGCTGTACCGCCCTCATGGCCTGTATTCCAGGCCATTAACAAATCCAGCGCCTCTGGTCCGCGCACTTCCCCTACTAATATCCGGTCTGGTCGCATCCTGAGTGTTGTTTTCAGTAATTGCGTCATTGGCACATCAATAGTTGAGTGATACTGAACGTAGTTTTCTGCCGCGCATTGAATTTCGCCGGTATCCTCAATAATGAACACCCGCTCTGTGGGATCGAACTCAACCATTTTGTTAATAATGGCGTTCACTAACGTCGTTTTCCCTGATCCAGTACCCCCTACGACCAGGATGTTTTTGTGATCTTTGACCGCTTTTGTAATTGCCTCGAATTGTTTGCTGGACATGATGCCGTCTGAGACATATTTCTCCAGAGGAAATATCGCGACAGCTTTCTTCCTGATTGCAAAGGTAGGCGCTGGAACAATAGGCGGTAGCTGACCTGCGAACCGTGAGCCATCAAGGGGGAATTCGCCTTCTAGGATTGGTTTTAGCCTAGTGATTTCCTTGCCGTGAAAGCCTGCTATGGTTTTTATAATTGCTTCCCCCTTGCTCATTGATAAAGTGCCTATGCACTTCATCTTGTCGCCAAGGCGTTCTTGCCATAGTTTGCCATCTGCATTTAGCATCACCTCAACAGTTCTCGGGTCGGCTAGCGCAGACAAGATAAGAGGCCCAAGGTCGCGTTCGAGCTTTACTTTTGCCCTTTCGCTCACTGTCTCGTGTAATTGTGGTTCTGGGGTCATCGTTATCCTCTCTGGTCGTTGACTCGCTGCCATCTGTGCAGATTTGACAAAGTGCAATGCACTTTGTCAAATCTGCAATGCACTTTAGTACAAAGTGCATATGCAGTCAACATAAAGTGCATTGCGCTTTATGTTTGTGTTAACAAACTCCGCTCTTTTTGTTAGGGCAATTGAAGTCCGTTATGTAATATCGTGTAGGTTGCTATTTTTTAGCGGCTAAAATTTCGTAGAGGCTTTTTTGGCCTAGTTGTACGAATTGAAGCTGCTGGCTACTTCTTGCATGTTTTGAACATGCTATAAACGGCGAAAAAAATACTATCAACAATGACTTACGAACGCAAATACATTAATTTTTTTTATTCGATTTTATGGAAATGGTCTATCCTATTAGCGACTTAGGTTGCGCAGTTGTGCGAATGTCATTCACGGATTGGCTTGAAGTGCGCGAACTTGAGTTCTTTGATGTTGATGAAAGCGATCATTACGGTTTTGTCCAACACATTCCGTCTCTGTATTCATATTCAATAACTGTCGCCTTAGTGAAGGCAGGTAATACGCTCTTCAAATTGACCGGGAAACGGCGGAAGGAAATGTGGCTAAACGGCACACTGTCAAAACCTGATTGCCTTACGGCGTTGATATTCGACATCACCGAAGCAGATTTCCAGGCGTTATGCAGTGAAGCGAAGGCGAAGCAGTTTGAGGCACTACCACCACATGAAGTAGTAAAAGCCTCTTATAACGAATTGGGGCTGAACTTTATTTCCGAGAGGCTGCGAAATGGATTTATCAATGAAGCCATTCATATCGCACTACGGGGTCGTCAACGCTCTCTACAAGACAAGCGATCAATCAGAGAGCGTGAAGACATTAATATGAAAAAAGCTATTGGCTTATTTAAAAACGAACTTCTATTAATCGATGGGTTACTCCCTAAATCAGATATTTTTACAACTGGTGTATTAGCCGGTTCTCTGATAATGCTCGGCCTAAATAAACCAATTACTGATTTTCTGAAACGTTTGAACGATAATCAAGGGCAAACTAAAGATGGGTTAGCTGACCCGATTGAATGTTTGTTAAAGGCAATTCATCGCCACAAGATAAGTCAACGGACAATGCAGCCGCGTATGGCAATAGACCTGGCAAAAAAGACAGTTCACGCTATTGCCATTTGGTTAGAAGGCGATCAATCAGCTAAGTATTGGCGAATGAGGGATTTAACCGGGCATGAGCTGATGCCTCTGATTATGGAATTGAAGCAACTAAAGATGATAAATGCGGAAAGAGATTTATAACCTATTGAAATCGAGTATTATCTTTTTCAGTTGCTCAACATTCGCAAAAGACCCTCAAGTAGTAATTGTTTACTCTGCGGAGGCTTTAGGGAATCCGGCTTACGCCCAAGTAATAGCCGGCATCGAACACATGAATAGTCATGTTCAACGAATCGAATCTACTGGTGATAACAATAATATAAGCTCTATCCTTGATGCGACGCATGCCGACCGGGTTATAGCGCTTGGTAAGGGAATTGTTGAGAACATTTACCGCACGGAATATCGGGAACGAACGCTGGCAGGGTTGATGTACTTTAATCCAGCGGAATACAGCGGCGTAGGCTTGGCGCTTGACAATCGTGTGCTGGTTGAACACTTGGCTAGATTACTTCCATCAGTCAAACACTTCTTTGTAGTTCAGCAATCCCATTTTCAGACCATTGATTATGTGCCAAATAATTTAAAGTCATCAGCCGTCATAGAAATTAGGGAAGGAGTAGATTCGCTAGACACCATTCGTGTGCTTGGCCGGTTACTGGATGAAGCCACGTCCGCTGATGCAATATTTATCCCAGCTAACCTACCAAAAAATATTCTGTATGAAGTAGCGAAGGTCGCATGGGATAAAAAGATCATCCTTTTATCGACAAACCTTAGCCACCTTGAGAATGGCGCCCTCATAGCAGCTTATCCTGATGATTTTGCGTTGGGAGAGCAATTAGGCCGCTTAGTGAACCGACCGAGCCCTGTCTATGAAAACATCAAGGTCATTAAATTCGCGCTGAATCGACGAGTAGCCCAACATCTTGCTATTGAGTTCGATCCGATTATATTAGATTCCTTCGCCCTTAAAATTAAATGAGTCTGCTCGACCGCTACAACATACAACAGCGGTTCAATCTTTTGATTTTCATTTCCATTATCCTGGCGTCATGTTTCTTAATTGGATTCATGTACAAGTTAATTTCTAATTACATCAACGACTACACAAGTCACTACTGGCGAGAACATACCGCAACATTTGCTGATTCAGCCATATACTCGGTAATTTTAGGTTCAACATCACAGTCGGAATCAGTTGTCCATAGCTTTGCGTCAGACAAGAACGTATTAGGAGCAACGATTTTAAATAGTCGTGGTGAACTATTAGCTTCTTACGGCGCTAGGTCTGTGTGTGAACTAAATCGGCCACTTCGCACTGAAGAGCCCAGCTATGCGGATAATCGAGACTCATGGTGCTTCTATTCACCTATATACCAAGAAAGCTATTTGGGGTACGTCGAATTAGTTATATCGAAAGCTGAATATGACCTAGTAATGAAGAAGCTTTTACTAGGATCAATATTGATCATTCTCATTTTCTCGTTATTTTTTATAGTCATTGTCAGGAGGTTGTCACGACTATTTACTTCGACATTGATGGAAATGGCGATGGTACTCAATAAGGTAAGCTTAGGTGAGAGAGGAAATCGAGTTCATTTTTCAGGCTCATCCGAAATCAATAACATGCGGATTACTCTCAACGATATGTTGGCGAATATCGAAACGACAGAAACAGAGCTAGAGAAAAGCGTCGAAGAGCGGACGAGTGCCTTAAAAATAGCGCTCGAAAGCAGCGAAACCGCCAACATTTATAAAGCGCAGATTATGTCTATGGTGTCCCATGAAATGAAGACACCTTTACACGCCATAGGGGGATATTTACAACTATTGGCTGAGCGTTTACCGGATGATCCTGTTTTCACTGAAAATCGAGCATTACATGCAAAGGCATTAGTTCGCGTCAATGACCTGAATACTTTAATCGACAATATTCTGTTACATGCGCAGCTAGAGGCCGACCGGTACGATGTGGCACTAACTTCTATTGCAATTGCACCTTTAGTGCATGCATGTGTTGAGAATGTTACCCCTTTGCTTAACCGCAACCGCAATCAGCTACAGCTAATCGGCTCAGATACCATGTTTGTATCGGATGGCGAGGTTTTGCGGCACATTCTGAACAATTTATTGAGCAACGCGTGTAAGTTCACCACTGATGGCTTGATTACGCTGACTTGGCGACTTACCCAGGCGTTTTTAATTATTGAGGTTGCAGATACAGGCTGTGGAATACCCGCTGAGTTTTGCGATCAAATTTTTGATGCATGGTGGCAGGTAGACATGAGTCTAGGCCGGCGATATGGTGGGCACGGACTTGGCTTGGCAATAACAAAACAGTTCGTACAACGATTAAACGGCGACATCTCTGTAGAGCCAAACCATATATCTGGCACTATTTTTACAATCAGAATACCGAATTCCAAGTCCTAGCTTGTTCGTCTTCGGATAGACTTTGCGGTAAGTTTATTTTAAGTGCATCAATAATACGTCTTGCTTTCTCGATATTGCCAACTGTTAACTCTCGCTCTAACTCATTGACTAGATTTCTCAGTTTTTTCTGTTTCTGGTCGTGATAATAGTCTTGATAAATTAGTTTGGCTTTATTTATTTGGCTGACGCATTGCGCTCTTAACTCCATCAATGTGTAGGGTTTTGGCAAATATTGACTGGCTCCGTTCAGGATGAAGTCTTTGTTATATTCTGGTTTATCAAAGGCCGTCATCACAATAATTGGCTGGTTCTTATCTACATCCATTATTTCCGATAGCACTTCATCCCCTTTGCACCCCGGAAGCATGTAGTCAAGCAAGATAAGATCGTGACGTTTCTTTTTCCATAATGCTAAACCTAGTTCGCCATCTGTAGCTCTATCGACGTCATAATCGTTCTTTAAGGCCTCATATACTATTTCTGAGGCATCTTCATCGTCTTCGATGACAAGCACGCTTGCTTTTGCCTGTCCTAGCTGCCCGCGAACATATCCGGTGCAGCGGACCATCTGTAGAGTTTCTACCAAGTCATTTATTGAAATGGTTTGGAAGTTATGTTCTTTGGCGAGAATAACCGGCACTTCGGTGTCACAGGTTTCTCTTATAAGGTAAATTGGCACTGCGTGCCCAACCAATTGCTTCGAATTTATCAGTTTAGTTAACTGCCATATATCAGTGCCATCAAACGAATAATCTGTGACAATGAAATCATATTCATCGCTCTTCAGGGCCTCGATGAAATCATCTGTTGTCTCTATGACGGATGTACTGGTGCTTTCAACGCCAAGGATTTGTTCGGTGATCGCATTGCTGATTTCAAAATCACTTGAGGCAACAATCACTTTCATTAGAATATCTTCGATAAAGGTTTTAGTTGTCCACCATCTCGACCAGTATCAATGGTCCACTTTGGCGGTCTCAGTTTCGACAGGCATTTATAGGGCCTGAGTGGTTTGAGTTATCGAAACGATTACATCTCTCTCAGGCTTATAGGTAATACTAACGGTAGGTTTAATGTCCTCGTTGACGAGAATTGTAAATTCTCTTAGCAAGGTGGCAATAATCACCATCATTTCCAACTCTGCGAAATGCCTACCAACACAATTGTGTACTCCACCACCGAACGGGAGAAATGTGTACTTATGTCGCTGCGTTACTGCACCGTTTAAAAAGTGATCTGGGTAGAATTCATTTGGGCGCTCCCACCACCTTGCATCACGATTGGTCGCATAAAGGCTCATTATTACAGACGTACCTTGTGAAACCGTTTTTCCTCCTACGGTTATCGTCGTTGCTGTATCCCTACTAAGCGCGATAGCCTGCGGATATAAGCGTAATGTCTCATAAAGCGCCGCCTTGGTGTAGATCAACCGTTCCATAGTTTCTGGCGTCAATGGGTCATCCTTGATGCCCTGTATTTCACTGGTAATACGTTTATGGACCGCCTCATGCTTTCCTATGAGGTAAAAGAACCATATCAATGTATTAACAGTGGTGTCTTGCCCAGCCAGGAACAACGTAACAGCCTCATCCCTTAGTAACTCTCTCGACATTTGTGAGCCGCTTCTGTCCCTACCATTCATCATTAGAGAAATTAAATCATGGCCTGTCGGCTCAATTCCATCGATTTTGGAATCAACATAGGCCACGAATTGATTGATGGCTTTCTCCATTCTCCTATTTTGTAGGACAAAAAGCCGCTTTAATTTTCCCTTGCCTAGCGTCTCCGTTAGTAAATGCGGAAATAATCCTTTTACTATGGTGTCAATCGCCGCCATCAATAACTCTTCACTATGTGAAGTTTTTGCCTGGCCAAACATGACCTGAATCAGAATGCTCTGAATAATGGTTTTTAATTCC
The DNA here is from genome assembly GCF_002834115.1 of Methylomonas sp. Kb3. Classification (NCBI taxonomy): domain Bacteria; kingdom Pseudomonadati; phylum Pseudomonadota; class Gammaproteobacteria; order Methylococcales; family Methylococcaceae; genus Methylomonas; species Methylomonas sp. Kb3. Next base: position 24,677 of record NZ_PIZT01000021.1, read on the forward strand.
TCTGATATGTTTACTTTAGTGACACCATCCTTTTTGAGCCGCCTTGTGGCATTGCAGGCTTCTTTAAGCATAATGCCGTGCCACTCTGCGATAGCTTGCTTTGTAAACATTGGCTGCATTAGTCGACGCTGGTTTGTCCATGTAGCGCCCTTGCTATTAAACAGTCCATCGCCGAACATAGGTTTTTTTGCTTCATAAAGCGAGTCTCTATTCAAAAGGCCCCTAGCTTCTTGATTGAATATTTCCTCGTAATGTTCCGGATTTGATGTAAATAAAAGCTTCTTATTAAAAAAACATGTTTGCACAAAGTCGCCATATTTCTTGTGTATAGCGGTTAATGCGCCAGTAGGATTGGTTATTAGCCTAGCTAGATAAATAAGCACTAGAATGTCACTTTGACTTGTCCCAATACGGTTCGCCCAAGAATAGCTTCATCCCCTGGGAATAGAATTGGGTTTAACGTTGGTTCTTTTAGAGTTGAATTAAAGATGTTGTTGACTCTGAATGTGAATTCGAGTGGTTTCGCTATTTTGGTTGATAGTGTTAGACCAGCCGTAAAATAACCTGCTAAATTCCCACGTGGATCATCGGATGGCCGTTTTCGCTCTCCGATCCAATTTAGTTGAGTCCCTACCGCCCAACTATCAGTGATGTCCCAGTTTAACAGCCCTTTTGCCATGTGTTCTGGCATTAGACCTGTATAAGACGTAGACGGCAACCCGTGATAACTGTAGCTGACAGCGAAGTCAACATCGCTACTTAACTTGTACTTTGTTTCAGTTTCAAAGCCTATCCCATCAATTGGGGCGCTGTTACGAAAACCGACCGGGGTCACACTTGTGGAGTTAGTGGACGTGATTAAGTTTTCTTGTTTAAACCAATAAACATTCGCCGACGTCATTAAATCAGACGACCATTTGTTTTCAACCTGGAATTCAACCGTGTTTACAGTTTCCGGTTTAACAGTAGTGCCCGGAATCAGTGGTAGATTCTTTTCAAGAAACGACGGCGGTCGAAATGCCCGGCTATATAGCAACTTGGTTGTCAGATTCAAATTGACATTCCACACCAGTGCGATACGTGGACTATAACCTGGTTATACGTCCGAGTAATAATCGTAGCGAAAGCCAGTAGTTAGATACCAATCTGGTGCGAAATTCCACTCATCCTGTATTAGCGCATAATAATTTGTTCGATCTTTCGATGCCAATAATGGATCTCTTCCAAATGCCGATGCTTCGGTTAATGGGATCTGCTGTACAAAGGTTGGAGTAATGATGTAATTGATTTTGTCAGTTCCATCAGAAATCCAATTGTAAATAAGCCCCGTACCCGCTGTGATCGTGTGTTTATTAATGCCAACGTAATTGAGTTGTGTAGTTAGCCCAGTTGTCCCCTGGAAACCAGACACAATATTTCGTGCACCAAGTGGCAATAACCCGCCGAACGTACCTGCCGGCAGTAAATTAATATCGGTACTTGGATTTTGCCCCAAAAAATAAAACGAAGATTTATTCGTTAGTGCATCGGTGATTTTGTTATTTAGCGACAGATCGAGATTGTATATATCATTATTTGTACCGCCAGTACCGTCAAGGGCATAAGCCGCTCCAATACCTGTTTCTACATGTCTAAATCCTTGATACCCGGCTCGAAGCCTGATCATGTCTTTGTAGGCCACGTCTATGCGCGCATCAATGTCACCCCGACCATTATTGGTGAAGCCTGGTGCATTAGATACCTGAGTTCCAAACTGCCTATCTATAACTGTCTGTGCGTCTTGGCCGACCCTTCCTTGATAACCATTTGTACTACCACCTTGAATAGCTAAACTGTACTCTAAGTCGCCTGATTCGTTACCGTATTCAGCCCAACCTTCATAAGTATCTTGATTTCCAAAGAACCCACCAACATCGCCCCCTTTTAGCTCTTTGCCGGTCTTCAGAACAATGTTGATAACTCCGGTCGTGGCGTCGCCACCATAGAGCATTGAACCAGGCCCTCTAATTACTTCGATATGTGCAATATTCTTAACCGGCAGATTCCATTCGAATGGCTTTCCGCCAAATAATGTATTCCTAACAGGTACGCCATTGACTAAGATTAACACTTGAGCGTTTGTCTCAGAGGAAACACCGCGAAACCCAATAACCTTAACGCCACTTCTGGCGTTGCTTACATGTACACCAGGTAAGTATTCGAGAACATCCGTCAAGCGTCTGGCACCGATTCTTTCAATGTCTTTAGCCGTCATAACCGACGTAACACTAGGACTTAGGCTTTGCGGCAACGGGTGCCCTGATGCAATTGATTGCATTTGACCAGATCCATAAATCAATCCTAAATCGTCGTCTGTTTCGGCCAATGCGTTTTGTGTAAGACAGCAGCAGATAACAAAGTATTGCGCTGTTTGAGATGAATTCATAGTAACCAAGCGTTAGTTGAAGGGCTAATTACTGTTATCGATTCTGATATTTAATTCTTGTGTTTCTGACTTGTCCGCGCACTCGGAAGAAACAAACGTAAGTCTTATGGGGATTGTTATATCTTCATAAGTGTCTCGAATGTATCGGAACAGTGTGTCTAACGTTGACCATTCGCGAACCCTTTTTCGATACGACACTAACAAAAAAGACCCTTCTTTCCAGGTTAATTTAGTGACTATTCGGTACTTTTTACTCTGTGACTGAACAATATTGATTTCCCTTACGGCCTTAGCTTTAACAAACTCTACCAGTTCGGCTTCCTCAATGTTGTACGTGTTGTTTTGATACTCCATTACGTTATGCCAGTAACCGTGAAATGCAATTAAACATCGTTGAAACCAATGGTTTCCCACAATATAACATGTTTTTTTATTGACAGTTAGCTGGTGAGGACGCGAGTTAGACTAGGCGATTTCACGCCTTGTGCCCATTTCTTTACAAGAAACGCTTGATAGTCCGGCAAAATCACAGACACTCGTGAATATCCATCTGGTACGCCGCTAATCTTTCCTCCAGCCAGCGTACGCAATGATTCTGCATCCATATCCGTTTCTATTAAAAGACTTGGTAAATCCACATCCAATGCATTCGCTAATTGCTCCATGACCCGCAAAGATGGGTTCCCTTTTCCCCTGGTTAAATCACCTATGAACGACTCAGAGACACCAGATTTAGCTGCCAATTGCTCTTTAGTCATACACTTCTCTTCAAGTAAGCGCAAAACATTGGTAAAAAAAATTTGGTTATACATTCGTTAACTTATCTATAAATTTTAGCCGCTAAAATTTCCAATTGACGACGAATAGATGTTTAGCTAAACTTCTTTCTAACGGAATCGGACCTTGATCCTGCTTTCCTTCATACCCTATAACTGGTCTTTAACTAACCCATCAGGAATTACAGAATGTCATCAGGCAAAACCACAATTCTCCATGATTCTAATGATGATTTGTTATTCGGCACAAGCGAAACAATCCCTACCCCACCCAAAAAACCAGCTAAAAAAAAGACAACAACACTCAAGCCAATTCCTGTTGATGCTTTTAAGAATCAACAGTTATGCCTATTTCAAGACTTTCTAGCAAACACACGGGAAGAAAAAGCTCAATTGGGAAATGCTTTTGACCTATGGGATAGCATTCCTCGTTATTCGATTTCTCGTAAAAGACAAGATGACTTGAGGCTTCCTGGCGGTTCTCTTCCAATTTCAACAGTCGATTTTAAGTACCGTGGTAATGAGTTTCGAATACAAATACGCCCTGCCCGTCTCGTTGATCCAGTTACAGGCGTCGAATCAGAATACTATCCAAGTGCAAGAGAAGAACTTGTTGAACATGCCCTAAGAAAGATGGCCGTTGATGATGGTTTTTATGATGTAGAGGAATTCCGCTCTGGTTGTAGATTCACGCTACATCAATTACGCGTCCACTTACAAGACCAAGGTCACGCACTTCGATACGACGAACTTATAGAAGCTCTTGATATACTTTCACTAAGCACAATAGATATTCAAGGCGAAACAGAAGATTCTAACATCAGCTATACAAGGATGACCTATCTCTCGCTATTAGCTAGAGTCAGCCGAAAAGAACCTACACAATTCAACACGCAAGAATCTCGGTGGCTCGTCCAATTCCACCCACTAATAACAAACGGCATATCCAATCTCACCTATCGTCAATTTAATTACAGACGATTGATGAAATGTAGGTCACAACTGTCCAGATGGCTTATCTCCCAATTAGTCCTTAAGTACACCCAAGCATCATTAGCCAATAGCTTTATCATGCGATACAGCACTATCAAGCGAGATAGCTCATTACTCGAAGGGTACAAACGTGAGAGAGATGCTGTGACTGCTCTCGAAAACTCATGGGATGAAATCAAACAACTTGGAGTATTAACATCGTACACCAAGTTAGAAGAACGTGGGAAAAGGTCAAAAATTGAAGATGTTGTCTATACAATCTTCCCTTCCCCTGAATTTACTGCTGAGCAAAAGGCATCAAACCGCCGATTAAGCGATGCCAAAAACAACATTAAAGAGGGGAATGACTCGCAGGTTAGTTCCAAGAAAGGAGGAATAGCTCGCGGGTCAACCGCAATACGATAGCAATTTTGCTCGCAGGGACACATTTGCTTTATGGTTTTTAACACTATTACTTTAATTCTATTAACGAATTTACTTTCAGGAACGATAAGGCTTAGGGGGAATAGCTCGCGGGTCAGTTAAAAATGCAGGGGGAATAGCTCGCGGTTCCCAGGGGGAATGACTCGCACATCGTTTTTTTCATCCAAAATCATACTTAAATCATGAATTTAGACAGGGGGAATGACTCGCGGGTTGTAAAAAATGCAGGGGGAATAGCTCGCGGTTCTTAAAAAATACAGGGGGAATAGCTCGCGGGTTACTAAATTTCTACTTATTTACCGTCCTGAATGACTACTTAACCTCAAAAAAGATCGAAATCAGACTTACTTTTAGGAGGAATGACTCGCGGGTCGATAATCTAAGTGCCTGATAACACAATTATAACCGGCGTTTAAAACATCCTTATTCTTATAAGCCTTATATAGTCTTTTTTTAACCGTCTACCTCAGTAAATACTAATTATAGAAATAATGTATTTACAAAGAAAATTTCAAATAAAAAAGGTACTTATAAGCATAAGTACATTAATGTCACATATCATCTTAAATACAAAATCTGAGCTACTCTAGCAACGATATTTTCACTCAAGTGAAAAGGCAGAATCAGTCTAGGGGGAATAACTCGCGGGTTATAAATCGACCTAGGGGGAATAGCTCGCACGTCAGCCAGTCTAAGAGGAATAGCTCGCGGATCAATTAACTTAGGGGGAATAGCTCGCACGTCAGCCAGTCTAAGAGGAATAGCT
>NZ_PIZT01000043.1:0-60151 GCF_002834115.1 Methylomonas sp. Kb3
AGGTAAACCCTGCAGGTAGACATCGAACTCATATTGCGCCCCATTGGGTTGCTCCATGCCATGCAGATAAATCGCGCCAATCTCAGTGTCAACAAAAGTCAATCCGCTATCCAGCGCGCATATACGTTCCAGCAATTGCTCATTGAACAGCACGGGAATGGGAAAACCGCGCACCAAGCGTTTCAGCGTGGTGGCAATTTGCCCCATTTCCAACTCCACATCCTGCAATGTAATACGGGTAATACCGTTCCAGTCTTGGACGGGTGTGATCGTCACCGGCTTAAATGCCAGAATGTGGTCAGTTTCGACGTCAATCGAGCCACTTTTGCTGGTGACGCTGATTCGCCGACAGGCAAACAGAGCCGAGAGAAAGCCAATTCCGAACGGATGCTCATGGGCAACCACATCCGCATTCCAGCCGGATTCGGCTACTGTTAGTAGTGTTGCCATCGATTCGATGCCGTAGCCATCATCCAAAACTTGAAGGGTTTTGGTTTCAGGGCAAAAGTTAATCACCACCATGGCCGCATTGGCCCGGCGAGCATTTTGGATCAGCTCGCCCAGGACCGTGGTTTTGTTGGTGAAACTGAAGCGTAGACTTTTGACCAAGTTGGCTTGGTTGACTTTCATCGCGAGTTCGTTGTTTTGTGTGTTCATGTGTTATCTCCGGGTATAAAAATGCCCCAAGGACATGACATAGTCCAACCCCGACGGGGAGAACAGATCATCTCCCCGAGGTGGGTGATACTGGATTGGCCAGTGATTAAGTTAAAGAACGGCCCAACATCGAATTACGATGCCAACGCCAGATCAGTAGAAGATGGTAAAGGCCCCGCCCATTCCAGCAAGCTGGATTGCTCGTTTTCCAACACCGCATCGGGATCGATACCCCGACTGGCGAGTACCGTGCTCATTGCTTGGGTTAACAGGTCATGGCCTTTTTCCCGTTCCGATTCCCCACCGTGCTTGATCGCCCAAAAGGGATCGAATCGGATAGCTCGGCCATCGCGTTTGCACTTCTTGTTCACTTCGGTATGAAACGCCTTATCGAACGCTTCCGCCTGTTCGAACTGCTGCCAAAACCCTTTTCCGGCTTGCATATCTACAGGTGGTAACCAGCGGCGCTGGCGGCCGACCCAACGGTTCATTCGATCGATCAAGATTTTGCTTTTCGGAAAAAAGTGGATGGTACCGACGCCGGGATAATAGCGAACGTCAAAGTAACTGCCACCAATCCGTTGTCCTACCCGAAGCGCGTGAAAATGCTGCCGAAACACCGACACTAAACTCACGTCCGCTTCGGTCTTGCCGTCGAGCAAAGCGAACACCTTGTCGAAGTCGGCCAGCAGCCGTTCCGATTCCCAGTTCAAACCTTTCTGGTAAGAACTCGAGCCATGACCCGGCAGAATGAAGCGCGTGGTTTTGATCCGCATCCCCAACGTGCGATGTTTGTCGTTGGATTTCCAGCCCATGTAAAACACCGCGTTATCGCTGACATAGCGGGTGATCAGATCGAATACATCGCAGACCATGCTCAGTTGAATTTCACCTTGCTGATCGATGATGCCTTGCAGAAAGCCATAGATATTCGGTACGGCAAATTCCAAGGACTTCACCGTTTCGAAATCCGATTCCAAGCGTTTCTGCGCCGCCGATGACAAGCGTGATGTGACCTGCGTCGAGCGTAAAATGCAGGTCCAGGCCCGATTCTTCAGATCGTGATAGCGTTTAAACAGCGTCCGCTTCACCGCATCCGAAGACGACTCGTCTTCACTACTGATACCGCCACCGCTCAGTTCGCCGAGGGTTTTACCCAGCATGGCCCGATAACGACTGGCTCGGGCTTCACTGATCACGGCCTGTCGCGCGGCTTCGACCGCGGCATTGAACATCAGTACCGCGTTGTCGATGAAGGCGTTTGGTAAAGCCAACTCGTTGGGCAGTTGAAACTCACCGGCTAAATCGTCGGCCTCTCGACGATCCTGGCGCAAATCATCCAGAATACTGCCGAGTATGTCCTGCTCAAAAGTTGAGGTTTTGTTCAACCAGACCAAGGCCACCTCGACCGGTGTTTTGCGTTCGGCATCCTCGCCGGCGAACATTTCTGGCAGATACTCGACCTCGCCGTGCCGCTCGATCAAACGCAATAACAGCTGGCGTTCTTTCGAAAATGGATTGCGTACGGTTTCGGCATTAAGGATGGCGACGATTTCACCGTCGAACAAGATCTCCCAAGCCTTCAACACGTGCTTGGCCCCGTCGGCAAACGGCGGATTCATGATGATGTGCGAATAGACACTGCCGCTTTGAAACTGCAGAAAATCCATGCCTATCACCGCATAGCCTTCATCGCGCAGAACCGCGTGCTTGCGAATATCGATTTCAATGCAATCGATCGACAAGCGTTGGTAATGATCGCTAGGCTTGGCTTTGAGTAAATGCCCTTCGCCGGCAGAGGGTTCCAGGATCCGGACGAAACGGGTGTTCTTGAACATCGCCCAGGCTTTACGGCTCAAGGCTTCTGGCGTGGGATAATATTGATAAGGGTCTGTCATGGTATTCTCCAAAAAAGCCCCTGACGACCGATTTATCCCTGGCGGGATAGAATCATCCCGCAGGGGTAGTGTGAAAAAACTCGGCTTAACCGAGTGTCAAAAATGAAAACGGCGCATCAGATCAACGCGAACCGTTTGCCTTGAATGAAGTCCTGATACTGCCGGGCTTCGGTTTTTATCTTGAACCGGGCATGCACGCTGCCGTCGATCCAGATTTCCCAAGGCAAGCGGTTAAGTTCACCTCTGATCAGTTCCACCTCGCCAACCCGAAAATCGTCGTGTTGGTAAAGCACCCGGCGTGGGCTATCAATGCGAACGATGCACTGATCCAGCAACGCCGGACCACCAATATCGCCGGGTTCGATCAACAACGGCACTTTAATTGTGCCGGTCGAGCGACCGATCCAGCCGATGACATCGTGCTCATCAAGCCACGACTGACCGGTTTGGGTATCGCCGTAATAAACCCGAATTTTGCGCCGGCTATGGCGAAGCTGTTCCAACAACTCGACTACCGGTTCTGGTGTGTCGGCGTGATAACAGGTGCCGGATGGCAAACGCTGATAGCGAATGCAATGACCCGTGCCAAAGGTGTGTTCAAAGACTTGTGTCATGATGTTGTCCTCAATAAAAATACGGAAACATCACGATTCCCCAGCGGGAATAGGACATTCCCGTGTGGATGGATAAAAATGAGTGCCGAATAGAATGACGTGGCTAACTCAGGTTTTTGCAAATTGCGCGCTTAAACACCGCGCGCACTTTTCAGGATTGGATCTCCAGTACAGGTTTTCCCAAGGCTTGTAAGGCCAGAGGGATTAACTGATCTAAATTTTCCCAATCGACACTGCCGCCGTTGGCTTCGCCTTGTTGATAGGCTTCAACCAATCCCCGGCAAACCCGCATCGCCGCTTGCTCTTTCTTCAATTGCCGAACCGAATGATCCGGTTCCGGCCATTGTTCAACGGCCACGCATTCCCAGACCAAGCTTTCATCGCCCGACTCAAGGTATTCGTCGGATAATAACGGCATTGCCGCGGTGTCATCCCAAATGCTGGCATCGTTGAATGCCTGCTCGGCAAGTTGTTGAGCCGCTTCGGGACTATCCGCGGTGATACCGACCGACACCCTATGCACATAGTCGATTTCGTAGGAGACTACGAAGAACCGATTCACAGTCGCCGCCGTGACATTGGCTGAGGCGGGTTTTTCGTCTGGCAATTCGGTTTCCACCGATTCACCCTCGATCAATGCGCTTTCATAAGGCTCGATCTCCTTGTTGCAGTCCGGACAGCGATCGTTACAGCCGCAATCCCACACATCCTCCCATTCGGTTTGGCAGTAAGGGCAGCGGTACTGATTCAGATAGCGAACCGTGCTGTTTTCGACAGCGGTTGTGCCAACGATGGGTTGGTTGATTGTTTTCATGGTCATGTTCTCCAAAAAATGCAGGAACGACCACACGGCAGGATGAAGTTCCTGCAAGGGTAAAGTCGCTGAATAAAGCCGAAAATCGGCTTGCGCAGCGGGGTTGAATTCGCGAAAAAATCGGTATATGGTGGCTAAAACTCATTAAAAAGCAGAGAAAAAGCCATGATTGACGATATTTTGCGCATTTTTGATTTCCTCGGTCCGAAGCGGACAGAGGAGCTGATTCCAACGAAAAAACCGATGGCGATTCCGGTCGACGAACCACTAAAAGTCGTTCGACATTGCCAACAAATTTTCCAAAAATTGGATGTTTTGGAAGCCGACGTGCTCAAGCGGATTGATAATCCTGAACAAGCCTGGCCGTTTCTAAACAAGATTCGACAAATTCGTCGGGAAACCCAGAACGATTTGTTGTCGTTATTGCCCGAGGGCAGCTGGGTATTTGCTGATGAATCGAATCAATACGAGATTCCAGTTCGCCGTATCAATACGGCAACTGGAATCACGTTGCGGGTATTCAATGGCGGGCTTGCTGATTAACCGGTAACGCATTGGCGTTACCTTTCAGCGCTTCCCGCAATTGAAAAACCTGTTGGGCGGTTTTGGTGGTTTTGTCATTCACCAAATCTGATTCGCTCACTTTTTTAGACCGCCGACGGGGTTTAGCCTCGGTTTCCACCGAGACAATCGTCGGTTTGATTTTCAATAGCTCTCGCTCCAGTTTGGCGATTTCAATATCCGCCTCGTAGAGTTTGATTGTTTTCTGTTTGGCTTGATATTGAATTTCCAAGCGCTCCAGTTCGCGATTGGTTTCACGATTGCGACTCTGAATATCCTGACGTACCGAATCGGACATGGCCACCCAATCCATCTCATGACGGATTTGAGGCATGATGACCGGTAGCCGGTGTCGTGCCAAACGCTGCGCACGATACCGGTTAAACGTTTGAGTTACGTATTTCAACGCATTCAACAATTGCAATGCTGTTGCCCAAATCACCCGCAAGGCGAGGATGAACATCGCCAAAATAATGATGCCGAAAATAAAGTTCATTGAAGTTCTCCTTTAAAAATGTAAGAAAACACTTCGAATGAACAGCACCCGGCCGGGCGATGGTCGCCCGAAGTGGGATGAATTGCAGACAATTTGCCAGGGCAAACTGCGATTAACATCGGGCTTAACGCACCCGACACGATCACGGCTTAACGTGCTCGCCGTCTAAAGACGGAACGCCGACCGAAGTCGGATTCAGCATTCTTCGAAAAGAACACATGAAATGTCTGTCTGTCGAATGGGCTCCAGGAAGTGAGTGCATTCGACAAACTGTGGTTGCAATCAGCTACCCATAGCCACAATCCAAGGCATTGAGCCAAGGATTGGGCTACGGATAACGAACTGAGGATTACGCCGCCAACAACACCGCTTTCGAAAGTTCGAACAATTGCGCTCTCAACTCTGAAAGATCGTTAATGGTGATGGCAATCGGGAATAGATGATTGACATCCAATCCCAATCCCACGCCGACGGTTTCAATACCGCTATCCCGGCAGCGCTGCAAAATATCGAGCGTGCTCAAAGTATCGTTGGGTTGACCATCGGTCATGACCATCAACACTTTGCGCGGCTCCCAGCATCGCAGCAGTGACGCTGCACCAAACCAAATCGCTTCGGTCATCGGCGTACTGCCGCTTGCCCCCAGCGAAAAGGTACCGGTGCGGGCATTCACGCGTTGGCCATGCTCCAGCAAGCGAAATACCGAATCATCCTGACTCCCAGGAAACGCGGTCACGCCAGGATTGACGCCTGGAATACCTTCAAAGGCCAAGGCCAGTGCCAAGGTGGCTTCCAACGCAATCGGCATACGCGATCCGATGGGTTGGCCTTGGCTATCAGTCACTTGGTAACCCATGCTTTCGGATTTATCGAGTAGCAGATGAATTGCAGTATTGGGTGACGCTTTGGTTTGCTTGCGTTGAAACAGCTTGGTTTCGCCGAGTGGTAAGCGGTGTAAACGCTTGCCATCCATCCGCCGTCCACGACACGCATGTTGCGAGCGGTTGAGGGTTTGCGACTGCACCAAGCCTTGTAAAGCGGCGCGGATTTTCCCCGATTCGCCTTGCACCTTGCGCAGTAAAAACGCACCGGCCCGCTCGTCCATGGGTGGCTCGTGGCCACTGGGCATTAGCAGTTCTGACACGTTTTCCGCCGCCAACGACAAGGCTGATTTAAGGGATTCAAACAGGTCTTGTTCGATGTCACCGTCGCCGGCGGACAACAGGGTTTGCAAGACGCCCATCGGGTCTGCAATCTCCGTGCTCTCTTCGTTATCCCCTTGCGGGTTGGATGAAGAATTTTCTGTCTGCGTACTGGGGTCATCGTCAGGATTTTCCGGATTGGAATCATCGTTATCACCGGATTCTGAAGACTGTTTGTCGTCATTATCCGCAGGTAAACCTTGATCGTGTTCCATATCATCTTCGGAATCAGAGCCATTCGAATCTTCCGAATTGGCTGATTCACTATCTTGATCCGTATCATCCGATTCAGGCGGTGTGTCCTCATCTGCCGATGGCCGTGCCTGATTACGTTGCCGTTGTTGCTCGAGCTCCTGCTCAATCATGGTCAGGATGCGATCGGTCAACTGCAGGCAATCGGACTCCGATTGCAAGCCCTCCGGCACGTCGGACAGCAAACCCTTTAATCGCGTCACTGCGCCGATAGGAAACGTTGCCTTCAAAGCGGTTTCAGTTTCCTCGACCAACGGCCGTAACGCCGACTGACCCAATACCCTGGCACGCAAGCTTTTCAAGACATAGCTGTACAGAATATTGGCCGGATGATCGTCGATACGGCTGGCGACAAAGTCGCCTTTGGCAATCATCTTTTCGATCACCGTGCGAATCGTCAGTCGCGTACCCGGAAAGTCCTTGGCCAATTCATGCTCGATGCGAACATCTTCAATCGCGTTGCAAAGCCGCCGACGTAATACCGAATGCCCAAAGCGCAGCGCAAAATCCGAATAGCGAATATGCGCCGCCTCGTGGGCTAACAGGCCCCAGGCAATATCCTGATAATCCGGATCGTCGCCTTCATAGGCCGGTAGCTGAATCGATTTTCCATCGGTATAGGCTTGATCACCCCCGACACTGACTTTGACACCAAAGCGATTGCCAATGGCCGCCGCAACGATGGGGAATGCGTTGTGTAAGGTTCTATTTTTCATGGTGTGCTCCAAAAGTTAGGGGCAAACCACGACCCCAGAGGGACATGACTTTGCCCCAGTGGGTGAAGTGTTAAATGGCGTCCGATCAGAACCAGTAGTCCTGGTCGGAATCGTCCGCATCTTCATCGTCTCCCGCAGGCACCGTTGCCGGTTCCGTCGCGTGGTTCGAATCATGATCTTCTTCGGCACCGTGACTGGTTTCCAGATTGGACTGGTGCTGATCCAGCAAGACCTCCAACGTCCAGTCATTCGTTGCCAATTCCGAACCGAGTTCATCATCAAAGATGCCATCAAACAGATCGGTAAAATCCGGATTGTCTGCAACGGTCACAGCGATGACAGGTGCTGATGCTGATCGTACAGATGGCTCGGCCTCCGTTTGATCGAGGGTTTCTTCAACCTCAACATCAGCATCGGTCTCGATTGTCGGCACCTGCGCCGCCAATAAGCCTTCACCGTGCCGCCGGGTTTTATCCGGATCGGCCAGCAACATTGCCGTGGCGAGAATCTCCTGCAGCAGACTGCCCTCGATTGAACCCCGATTCGGGATTTTGCCGAGCAAGTCGTCAATGGTCGTTACCACCGGCGCTACGCGATGATCCAAAAAACTCAAGCCATCGAGTTTGTCGCGGATGCGTTTGATCGGCCTGAGCGCGTTGCGGGTGACTTGTTCCTTGCCGAGCAACGATTGTTCGACCAGCAAGTTGGCGTCCACCGCAATTTCATGGAACATCTGCTCGCTCAACGAACCGATTTTGCTTTCCAGGCGTTCGACCTCCACTTTTGGCAACTGTTCGGGTAAGGCCACCGACACCACCAGATAATCAAAGGTCAAGCGGGTAGCGACCAAGGCCACCGAGTCGATGGCTTTCTCGATGATGCAGGCAAATTCCGGATGTTTGACCATCCAGTCTTGTACCGCACCATCGTAGCCATCCAGAAACTCGGCCCGTGCCTGAGCAAAGTCCCCGGCGATCCGATCCAGTTCCGCCGTGACCTGCGCCGCTGCCGCGACCGGCACGATGAAGCCGCCGAGAAATCGGGTCCCGACGCGCAAGCAAATGCGTTCGGCTTCCTTTTTCAGACGGTTGAACACCGATAGACGGTCCGGATCGAGCAAGCGCTTCGAGCCCAAACTGGCCAAATCCTCCGGCGGCAACTTGCTACCGTCGGCTAGGACCAGATCCTCCTTGTTGAGCTTCTTACGCGCGCCGTAAATCGTGGCGTCGACTTTGACCAAGACTACTTGATCTAAAATAAGTTGAGTTTGTGTCATGTGAACCTCCTGTGGAAGAAGGCACACCGACCCCGAGGGGCGAATGGCCCCTTCCGGGTGAATGTTAAAAATACCTGCATCGAACCCGACACAGGACTAAACGGCTTGGCCTTAAGCCAATCAAAACCAGTGATCAGTTTGATCGGCCATGGCCAACGCCAGATCGAGCCTGGGTTTCAATAGACCCAAGTTTTCTGCCAACGGCCGTATGGCCTCGACGTCGGTATCGAATAACGCCAATACCGCCGTTTCGGCTTTCAGCTCTGCCGACACGTCACGGCCGCTTTCGGTGGCAATACCGACCGAAACGCCGGGATAGGCAGCGTGCTTCAAGGCCATCAACCACAGCCAGGGCAAAACCCCGTGTTCGAGGTGGATTTGCCCGCTGAGATCGAAGGCGTCCTCGCCCAGACTGGCATCGATTAGCCGCTGCCAACCGGACCAGTCGCTTACGGCAAGTCCTTGAGTCTGAGACCAGCTTCCCAGATCGCCCAACCAGCGCCGTAGTGCGATACCCATGTCTAGCAAGGTAACGTGTCCGGCGCGACAATCGACATGCCAATACAGCTTGTCGAGAGGGACCGGCGGGTTTCCGCTAGGCATGGGCGAGGAAGCGGCCATCGTAGTGGACCGGGGTAACCGGATGTTGCCGTCGGCATCGATTTCGACTTCGCCGACAAACACATAGCCCTTGGCCTGTTTTTGCCGTTCGATATCGTGCTGGCGAATCCCGGTTCGCGTATTGATGCTCGGCAGACGTGAAGCTGTCTTGCCCCAACGCGTCGAGATTGAACCATCGGCATTTGTGGTGACCGCCCAGTCTTTGGAACTGCCATCACTATTGCGATAGCGGAACAAACTCCACACGGCCATGGCTACACCGCCCAATCGTCACCGAACACATCCTTGGCGATGCGATGAATCGCTTCGCGTTCGGCGGGTTCGGCACGGAAGGTCAAGGCTCGATCCAGCGAATAGGCGAGGGCATTCGGGGCACTTTTGAAGGTCGCCACCAAGGTTGCCCAGCGCACTAAACCGCGTGTCGATAACGTCACCGACAACATGCCTCCGCCGTCCGCACCGCCGATGAAGACTTTACGAATCTGGTTGGCGACTTTGATCATGCTTTCCCGTACCGATTCCGGCATGGTCGGCACGACATCGGCCAGCAGTTTCATTTCATCCTCGGGTTCCGGGTAACCGACTTCCATCAAGCGGAACCGATCCAGAAAAGCGAGGTTTTGCCGCAACACCCCTTGGTACAAACCCGATTGGTCACCCGATCCGGCACTATTGCCGGTGGCCACCAAACGAAACTTGGGATGCGGGGCAATCACATCTCCGGTCTGCGGAATCGTCAACGGCTTGCCTTCGACGATTTCATTCAGACCAATGAGTTCGGCCGGATCAATAGCGTCGATTTCGTTGAGCAACAGCACATGTCCCAGGCGAACCGCCAGGGTCAAGGGACCGTCGATCCACTTCATCGCGCCGCCGTCGACCAGCATATACTGTCCCAGCAGGTCATTGAGTTCCAGTCGACCGTGACCGGTAACCGAATGCACACCCCAATAGAGACGCGCCGCGACTTGCTCCAACAACGAGGTTTTACCGGAACCGGTCGGACCGGTCAGGTATAAGCCATCGCCGTTATGCGCGCCTAAAAACGCCAGCACGTCGCGCAAGTGATCCTTACGAAACACATAGGGCTTTTGCGTCGGCACATAGGCATTTTGTCCGGGTGTAAAGCCTTCTACTTTCATAGAGGCCGGGGCCGGAATGCCGAAGGTATCGGCAATGGAATAAGATTGATACATGGTGAGCTCCTCGAGGACTAGCCTCAAATGACAAGGGGCGCACCGCCCCGAGGGGTAATGAGCCCCAACGGGTGATTAAAACCCTGGCAAACCAGGGCCGATAAAAAATTAACGCAATTGCATGATGCAGTACATCGCCCATTCGGCACGGGCCAATAGCTCCCGATCCATCAAACGCAGGATGCGCTGAATGTCTCTTCTCAAGCCAGGGTCCGATAGTTGACGGTGCAGTTCCAGCAGCAAACGTTTTTTGGCCTGAATATCGTTGCTATGGGCAACGTGCAACCAGCCATGCAATGTTTTCCAAAAGTCTTGATTCATAATGACCTCCTTCAATAGATAAAAGGGGTCATCGGGTCCCGTGAGGGTGATGAACCCCAACGGGACAAACTAAAATCACCAGGCTTGACGCACCTGGCACACGAGACAAACGCTCATGCCGCTTAACAACGGAACGCCGGTCGAAACCGGATTCGGGATTCCACGAAGGGAATGCCTGAACGATGCGGGTTTTGGGTTGGACTTTTTTAAAAGCCCACCCCAAAACCGACATGCCCGAACCGAATCAATCATGACGTCAATCAATGAACATCCCGTAACCACGAGGGTTACAGGATGTCTTGAAACGAACCCTTAAAACCAAAAGTCCACGCCAGCCAGGTCTTTCAAGGCTTGGGCATCGAACGGGACTTCGGCGTGTTTACCGTCGTCGTCCCGGCAGGTCACACGGACTCGCGTGGCCGACGGTTTTCGATAGACATCGAGCTTCGAAGCCTGAACATCCGGTTGCAAGGCTTGGAGTGCCGCCTTGTAATCGATGGCACCCTGGCTTTGAAAACGGCTGATACGCAACCCGGAATGCTCGGCAGCCAAGTAATCGCCCATCAACGCCACCAAGGTGTCTTCAATGCGCGACTGCTCATCCTCCAACTGGTTGATTTGGCTTTTCAGATCCAGGATGGTCAACGCTCGTTGCCGATAGGTTGCCGCCAGTTGTTGCCATTGGAGCTCCACCTCGCCGTGCGGAATGTACAAATCGCGTTCGGGATCCTTAGGCGGTTCCTTTTTCGATTTGACCGCCGACCAAAAATCCATCGCGGTATCGACCAACTCGGTGAGAAAAACCTCATCGCGCTGAATCTCGAACTCGATGTCCTGGCCTTGGTGGTAGAAAAACAAAAAGCCGCGTTGCGCTTCAGACACCAGCAGTTGCTGTTGCACCTGGCACCAATACAACTGATAGGCGGCCGAGGCTTCCTGATTCAACAGTACATCCAAAAACGTGGTCTCGTGCGGGCATTTGATTTCCACGGGTTCATTCGCGTCGGATAAGCCATCGAAAGAAGCACGCATCAACGGATACTGTTCCGACTCGCCGCACAGCGGTAACAACAGTACATCACGCTTGTCTTCGAAACGTTGTAAGGCTTCGGGTTCTTGCTGGATGCCGGCGCGGATCAACGGGTTGTTGTCCAGGTTGGCTTCCAGCACCAGGCTGGTTTTCTCCGCCCAGAGTCGCCAGGGGGTTTTGTAAGGCGAACGGTTCATGACGATGGCCGCTTCGCTGGCACTGAGGCCTTGTGACCGCCATTGCCGCCAGGCGGCTGAACGTTGCGAAACGTCGATGACCTTCATCGCGAAAATCCGGTCAACTGCACTTGGCAACCGAAGCGCACCGACTCGATACCGAGCTTGTGCAACTGGGTCTGGCAACGCCGGGCCCAATGGCCATCGCCGAACAGCAACAGCAGTTCGTCTTGCGCCGGCAGACACACACCGCCAAAACTCTCGGCAAGTGTTGTCAGTTCCGGTTGGCTCAAGGGCTGCGGGTTCGGTTCGTTGGCCTGGGGTCGCCACAGGCGTTCCAGAAAACCACGGCCGTGACGGCGAAATACCGTGGGGGAATCGTAACGTTGCCAGTCGGTATGACAGGGCACGCGGTTCAATGATTGATCGTTTGTGTTCATGACCTCTCCTGATAAAAAGCAAGAGCGTCATGTCCTACCCCGTGGGCGAATCATGACGCCCTCGTGGGTGGTTAAAGAATTAGGGATGACAGTGTTTTAAGCTGCGTGCCCCAGAGTTTGACGGGCTTGGTTCATCGCCATGTCTTTCGCTGACAAGGGTGGCATGCCAGTGTTTTCGGTTTGTTCCAGGGCTTGTGTTGCCTTGGGTTCAAATTGCGATACCTTGTCCAACTCAGCCAAAGCAAACGTCAGATCGATGCCTTTAAACTTCTGATTGGCATAGTCGTAGGCCGCTTTCCAGGCGCCTGCCGCCGCAGTCCGTCTAACCAACTCTGCGACCGCTTTTTGTACCTTGGGATGGATTTGCGACAGGTCGATCACGTGCGGTGTAGGCTCGGATGCTCCGGTAAACCGATCATCAGCATGGCCAACATCGGTTTTCCAATGCGTCACTTCGCCATCTATCACCGAACCGTCGACAATATCGTCGAGCGCTTTGCCATCCATTTCCTCGGCCGCATAACCGCATTCCTCCGGAAATGCTGCCCTTAGTGAAGCTGCTTTACCGCATTTGGCCAATTGCCCCTTGGGACGTTTGATCCACATCGCGGTCGGCACTTGCGAGTTTTTACCGCCGGCCGTGCTGTAGGCTTCCAGCCAATAGACTTCCTCGGTAAAAGCGCAGCGTTTACCGCCGACGATCCGGTACACAGTAACCGCCACCCATTCGGGAAAGGTCACGGTGACACTGGATTCCTGCCATTGCTCGTTGTCGTCTTTGTAGCGACCGGTAAAGGTTTTGGTGACATCAGGTCCCCAGACGGGTCTGTCCATGCCAGCCCAAACGCCGGTTCGCGACGCGGTGGTCTGGATTTCCATGATGGACGGCCAGACGGTTTCGACATTGCGGCCTAAAGCGGCACTCCACATCGGCACGATATGCACCGGCTTTTTGAAGATGTCGAGCTTGCGGGCCTTGCAATAATCCAGCGCCATCAGAATGGCTTCCGGAGTTTTGGCGGTCGGAAAGGTGACTTCGGTCAACACTTTCCAGGATTGCTCCGACAAACCATAGCTTTGCTGGACAACTGCCGGCATCGGCAAGTCACGGGTTTTGGGTAAATTGTTGCGGTTGTTTTGGCTCATGGTGGGTCTCCTTCAATAAAAAAAGGGAACGCCATCGCCCGCCGGGGAATGGAATTCCCCTTGGGGTTCAAATACCGAAGCCTGAAACGGATCGGCGGTGTAAACGTTATATCCACGAACGCCAATAATTGGCGAACCATGACTTAATGCATGGGCATATCGCTGTAGTCGTCATTCCAATCGGCATCTTCGGGCGCCGCTGGAGATGATGACGAACTGGTGGCGGTTGCCGATGCATTAGGGCGATCCAGCATCTGCAATTCAAAGGCGGCGATTTCAGTACGGTATCGTTTGTCATTCGCTTGGCCCCATTGCTGGGTACGCAAACGGCCTTCGATGTAGATCTGACTGCCTTTGTGCAAATACTGTTCGGCGGTATCGGCGAGTTTTTTGAAAAACACCACCCGATGCCATTCGGTCCGTTCCTGTTTGCCGTTTTTAGGATCGTTCCAGACTTCGCTGGTTGCCAAACGGACGGCGACGACTTTGCCGCCGTTGTTTGGCATAAAGCGAACATCCGGATCGGCGCCAAGCCGGCCCAGCAAGATGACTTTGTTCACGCCGCGATTGGCCATGATGACATTCCTCCTGTCGGCCGCGCCCGACTCAAAGATAACAATACCCAGCGGCGCGGCGATGGGAATGCCGGCCGTCGAATCCCCGCTGGGAATCGAGACGCCCGGCAGGGTAAACACAATCAATAGTCACATCAGGCTTGACGCACCTGACACGCCGATGGAAAACCACCGTCGCCGCTTAAAAGCGGAACGCCGACCGAAGTCGGATCAAGGCGATCTTGAAAGACCCGCCGAGAAAGTCTGAGAAGAATCGGGAGGCTGATGGCCAACCGATTCCGTTGACGGGTATTGAAGCAGAAATGTTTTGAAGGGCTCTTGCAGCTGACGCCGAATACGCCATCAGCTGCGGAAGGGCCAAAAAGAATCTGGTTTACGATCGCGGCCCACTTATCAAACTTGGGAACCGCTCATGTCCGAAACAGCTCCACAGCCTAAACCAGCCCCGCGCCGCGCCATCAGTCGACCAATATTTGAGCGTACGTTTAGCATCAACAGCGAACAAGCCATTCGCGTGATTCGGAATAGTTACCACCGGTTGATGGTGTCGTTGTACGCGATCGACGTGATCCTGCGCATCATAGGCCGAGAGGAAACGGTCGATGAAATCGAAAGCCTCGTCAGCCAGATGATTACCGAATGCGCGGAGCAACTGCAGCAGGAAAAAAGGCGACTGGAAAAACTCAAGGCCGACAACGGCATCACCGAAACGCCGACCTACACGCACCCCAGGGAATTTGTGGCCAAGATTGCCTCGCCGCAGATTGCGCAATTCGTCGAGTTGATTCGTTTACTGGATCAGTTGATGATCGTGATGGACACCTTGTGGCTATGCCAGGTCATTTCCAACAAACATTGCATTGATGCACGTCTTCAGTGGCAGCAGCGGTTGCAGCGGCTAGCCAATAAAATTGTGACGATGGAACGGCATGCGCATCAGGCGGCGTATGCTCAAGGGCATGGTGATGAGGTACGGTTAGCGCGGCAGGAATCAGGGCTGTTGAATGAGCCAGAGCGACTTTCCGAAGATGAGGATTCAGTGGTTGATGAGACCGACTCGGATAAAGCAGGTGTGCAATGACCGCCAATCCGGGTGAAATATGCCTGAGTGTTTCGTTATCCGAACAGGAGGCTTGGGATTTGGCGCAATTTTTAAAGCGAGCCGGATTTGCCGATTTTCGAAGTAACGCAATCGATGATGAGGAGGCTTATCGTATGCTGGCTGTTGCGCAAAAACTTAGAAGTAACTTGGCGGCAATTGGCTATAAACCACGCTAGCAAACCATATCAGTAATTCCTTAGTTGTTAGAGTTTCGACCAATACAGTACTATCAGTACTTTATTTTTTATTCTCGAGCTCAAGGATGTCCCAAGCAAAGCAGGCTTTCGATTATTCAATTAAGGATGCTGAGGAGCTTCTAGCTCATTTCGACGCAATCAACACCAACCCGCCCCCGGCAAACGCTGAGGTTTTAAAACGAGCAGGTCTGGTGATGGCGCTCACTGCCTGGGAAACTTATGTCGAAGATCGCATAACCGAAGCGATGAATATCCGTTTGGGAGCTGTGGCAGGCAGTTATGTCGGCGACTTCATACACAAAAAGCTGCATCAAGACCTCAAGCAATTTCATAATCCTAGCTCGGACAAAACCAAACGCCTTTTCCTAGAGTATGTCGGTATCGATGTAACCTTGGGTTGGACATGGGCCAATACCGATCCTGAGCGAGCTCGAAAGTCCCTAAACGACTGGATTTCTAAACGAGGCGATGCCGTTCATCGGTCGAAACCCATTAACAATGGCGCACCGCAAGCACATTTGATACGACGTGACGAACTCGAAAAAGTCATTCGGTTCATCAAAGAATTAGTCAAAGCAACGGATACATATTTGGATGCGAATCTCTAATAGCTACCGAATTAACGTTTTGCTCTAATTTATTGGGCAACTCACCCTTTGTGCTATAAACTCCCAAATACAGAAAGATAATCCCGTTCTCTTTTGTTCGGCAGACATAGAGGGCGATGTGACCAGTAAAGGTCAATCTATTTTGGAGAATGCCGATGTCACAAACCGCCCAACAAGGTGGAGCCTCCGTGCATGCGCGCGGGCAAATTCCATCCACCGATCTCAGTTCGCTCATTCATTTTTTGGTGAAAGTCTTTCCGCCATCTGGTGAAGATTCCGGTCACCCACTCGGTTGGTCTGTTTTAAAGTTTGATCCTGAAAAACACCGGCTCAGCATAAATACATACGGAATACTTCGACGGCTTCTTGCTCTAAAAGAGTTTCGTGAGGCATTCCGCCAAGCACCCGATAGTGGATTTCTGAGGGATTTAGTTAATCCACCTAAAAACTTTACCGCGAAACTCGGCGGCCGAATTTTTCATGACAATATCACTGGTCTCTCTCAGGCCATCATTAAATTAAAACGCCTGATTGTTGATGATATTGAGAAACTCGAACTTTCGGCCGATAGCCTGTTGATTAAAGACCCCGAGGTGACGTTTGAAGCATTATCCAAACTAACGGGGATTAAAGATTTTCTTAAAGAACTGCCGGCACAAATAGTAGCAATGGAATTTGCTAAAACTGACCGGTCGGCACAAGATCGCGAAAAAGATGTTGCACGTTTGATCTCTGCCCAGGAAGAAATTCAAGCTGAAGATTGGCTGGATCGCATGGCATCCAGCATTTCAAATGCCCATGCTTATCGAGACGACGAGTTTGATAGTGTTCAACAAGAAAAACTCCTTGAAACGCTTCGGCAGGACTTTGATAAACAAGATAGCCAAGTGACTCGATTCTTGAATTTTCTTGAGGACGAAGCGTTGTCTCGAGTGCGGTTGCGAGTTAGCTTTGCGATTATGGATAGTCTGGCTGCCCAAAAATCAAAATCAGAGCATGCCAATGATCGGCGATTTGTTGATTATATTCATAGAGTCAATCAGCTATTCGAGCATTACGGAACTCCAGAATCGCCCCATTCACTGCACTTTGATCTTACACGTACATTTGGGTTGACTGCGGAATTTTCCATTGCAGACGAACTGATTAAAGCGTTGTTCTACAACTGCCTGCCAGTTTGGGCAGAGTGGAATACTCAACTATTTGAGTCGCGTCGGGTCGATCCACAATCACGTGGCGTTTCGGTTGTTCGTGAAGTGAGTTATCGATTTCGCGTGAACGGCAAAGATCCGCGTAGTGAGATGGAACCGGCTTTTGATGCCCGGCTTAATCGCCTGCGTGACATACTTATTGATGACTCCGGTAATGAAATATCGCCGGTTGTATTGCGCAGAAATCTTAGCGAGCTTATCGTTTTATGGCTGGTTTTGAATCCCAGCATTCAATCATCAGACTTGATAACTGAAGCCCAGCAATTGTCGATTCGATTGAGAGGGCAAGGCCAATCGGCAATTGTTGCGATGCTGGATGATTTAAGCCTATGGAGTCCCAACGTCAAGGAATTAAGCAAAACACTGGTTGCCCTGTTACGTACCAAATCTAATAATGTCATTGCTCACGCGCAACGATCAGTTGATGATTTATATTTGGTCGTTCAGCAGAGCGTGGTGGACTGGTCTTCCATAGAGCGATCCAAGGGTAGAGTTCGCGATCCGTTAATCAAGCCAGCATCAGGCCAACCCGAAAATATTGAGTGGTTCAGACATATTCAAATTGCTCGAAAACCGGAGGAAGTGCCTGACGCCTTATTTTCGGTTTGTGTTCGGACGGAGTTAAACGAAAGGACTTTGGCCGAAAGGGACGATGAAAATAGTATTTTTCAAATTCACCGGGAGCTACCCAGT
Organism: Methylomonas sp. Kb3; assembly: GCF_002834115.1. Lineage (NCBI taxonomy): Bacteria > Pseudomonadati > Pseudomonadota > Gammaproteobacteria > Methylococcales > Methylococcaceae > Methylomonas > Methylomonas sp. Kb3. The sequence continues at coordinate 17,803 of NZ_PIZT01000043.1, forward strand.
CAACTGTTGAATATTACCTGGAGACCATTCCGGGTTGATGAAAATCAAAATCCTATAACTAAGCTGTCTCGAGTCAAGATTGAGCCTCAGTGGCTCATGCCCGCAGGGATCGACATTTGGTACGACCCCGAGCGTTTGAAATACCGTAACCATCCAAAATATTCCGAAGAAGACAGTCGGCAGTATCGCGCCGCCGCAGCTACAGCAATGACTGTTTTGATTTATGTGGTGCTTCAGGTATTGACTGAAAAGCTGGTTTCCCAGGCCGGAAAACGGATGCCGGCGTTGATGGTTCGTTTTCAACAGCAGGGTAAAACTGCGGCCAAGGATGAGGGAGATCATTGGATATATGCCATTTCACAAGCCGTCGAATCCGCATTGATGCGCGATCTTCCCGTGCGAATGCAAGGTCTCGTGGCGGATGGGCTAAATCATCATTACAAAGCCAGAGGGGCGGCTTTTGCATTATCGGCCGCATTTCCCCTGATTGTTGCAACCAAAAACTTGCCGTCGGTTAATAAGGTTGCCGCATTGGTTTATAGCACTCGACCTTGCGATGATCACCCGCAAACCAATGATACCGATGGCTTTATATTTCGAGCAAAAACTTATCTTGCGGAAGCTGTTAATGAAACATCTGTCGGTTATCGTCTGTCTTTTGACCGTATGCAAACCCATGTTGTGGAAACACGCGATTCATTTAAAAGTCCAAAACTCATCGTTGAAGAAGTTTCCAGGCTGCAAGCCCTGGGTTACGAACACATCATTCTGGTGTCTAGCCATTTCGGTAACCGGCGTATCAATCGTTCGGCACAGCGGCATTCGCCACATACACAAACAGCATTTCTGGACGAGGTGGCTAGTAAGTTTCCCCATGTTAGTCTGTACATGCTGCGGCGAGACGTATTTCCAGCGACCCGACTCCGTACGCGTAGTAAAGCCGAATCGGCGTTTGAAGCTGTGCGCATTTCGGACCACGATGAATTTGCCTTTGATCAAGGCGATGGCGTACTCAAGCAACTTATCCCGGTCTATACCTTTGCAACTTTGGCTATTGTCGGCAATGACAACGCCGCTAGGCCGCAATCGGGCTTTTGTACCTATTTTTGGGACGCCGATTATCAGGTGAAAAATAGTGAGTGGCGGGAACGGGTTCGTTCAAATCTCTTAGGGTCTGGCAACGGCGTCCGTGATTGTCTATTGGCGGTTCTGCGAGGATTGCATTTCCTGGAAGCTGAAAAGCAACCGGATGGCGGCGTTTTTAAACCGGTATTGGATCCTTTCGGTTGGGTGCAACCATCATCTAGCGGTGCAGCAGGAGAAATTGAGGTCCAACCTTCTAGCCGACGTAAAGGCAACGTTTTGCTGTCATTACCGGCATTGTTGTCTCATGTTACAGAAAGCCTTCATAGTGGGTGATGACCTTGCTTGATCCTATCCAACGACATTCTCTGTGGGGCCAGACATTCGAAATTGCTGTCAAAAGAGGTGTGCTGACAGCTTTAATGGCAAGTACCGTTCAGGATCTGGATACTATTGATTTGACACCCTGGAAGGCATGGGATGCGGCTGACGTGTATGCTACGTTGGCCAAAGAACTTCGAGAAGTCGATCAAAACCTGAAAGCCAGAACCCGTGAAACCGCGCGGCATCTTTTCGAGTTGGGAATGGGGCTGGGGCAAACCGCCATGCGCGAATATTTGCGAAAATTAAAGCCTGATGCTGAGGATTACCGCATCAAAGCGTTGTGGTGTCCGTTACAGCTGCCTCGACTACAGGGCGACTTCGATGCCGAAAGAGAAGATGCTTTGCTGGCATGGGCCGCAGCCTTTGGACATGAGCGGATTGAATCTGCTTTGGCGAATAAAGGCTTTCCAGCCAGAGCCGATTTCTTGCTATGGTTGGAGCCACGTTACGATTCCTTGGGCCGCGAATTTCTGTGCCTGGAGTTTTCGCTAAACGGTTTGCCAGAAACCGCGGACTACAGCAAACCCGATGCCCACTTGGAAGAACTTCGGCGTTTTGCATGGTTCATGGATACTCGTAGCGTATTTTCCAGAGTATGCGCTGAAGTTTCCGGGGAAGAATTTCTTCTGTCTCCCGACATAAAAAATCATTTGCCGGCATTTACCGGTCGCGACAAGCCCCTCTACAAATTATGTCAGGCCGCTTCCTACGTACACACCTCTATGCGATGGCTGAAGAGCCAAGGACTTGATGACAAGCCTTGCAATGCTCGCGCACTTTCCATCACCCAAAATGGCTTTGAAAGTTTGGCTGCCAGATTCTTTTCCAGGCCTGAAGTCGATCCCAGAGTTTCCCTGTTAGAGAGTCTGGGTCGGGCCTATCGCGACACTGAAAAAGTGCCGGATTGTGACGAAGAAGCGTTGAACGATCATATCCGCTATGCGTTTGACAAAATTCGCAAGGCTTTACCCAAGGCGATCAGCAAGCAGTTTGTCGACATGTGCGCGCTGCCTGAACCCGGTAAAAACCTGGCCTTTAATTTTTCTGAAGACGTAGAGGGATTTCTAAATCCGATGGCTACCATGCCCTGGCAAGAAGCCTTGTCTTGGGTAGATTTAGATTCGATCATAGCCGATTTCCTCAAAGCCAATCCTCAAACGGCGATTTCGGAAACCCTTGCAGAGCGAGTCAAATACGGCCAATCTGTGCCATTACGCGATTTACACTCAGCAGCCGTCGTTGCCGGCATGCGATCGTCAGCACCGGGCCAAATGACCGTGTTGGGTCTAGAAGGTAATCCGGGTATCGGTAAAACCACTGCCGTTGTCAGTTTCCTTAAAGAATCCAGCGAAGGCTTTTTGTTTCTCTATGTCAGCCCCAGGGTCATTATCAATGACGATGTCACCGAAAATCTGGCAAGGGATAGAACCAACAATCAACCCAGCGGTATTCTGACGGTTACCACTAACTCGAAACTCATCGGTGCTGCCAAGGCATGGTATGAAAAACAAGTGCTGGACGGCACGGTACCCAAGCGAATGGTCGATAGTGCTGTAGTGGCCGACGGGGTTGAAAACCTTAAACACCCAGGCAACAGTACTCTGATTCTTTCACCTGCCACAAAAGAAGAGTTGGAATTGACACATATTGGTTCCAGTAATCGGAAACGAGCTGAAACCGAACGGCAGGACAGAATGGAAGATGACAAGCGACCGGGCGTTTTAAAGGTGTTGTCTCTTGCGACACGAAATCTTCTGGCTGAAAACACCGATATCAATCGCGTTGTGCTGACTGCGGCTATCCAGGGTTATCGAGAATTGGGCGGTGATAAGAGCACTTTGTCCGCCCTGGATTATCTATTTAAAAATCCGACTAACAAACAGGCTGGAAAGCTGGAGCGACGGGAGTTTGCGCAGCGTATCCAAACCATTGTGGTCATGGTCGATGAATTAACCGGTGATGGTGCCGGTGCTCCATTTATTCATACTGTGGCCCGATGGCTGGATCAGCAATTTATCCGACCTTTCGATAAAGAACCGTTGTTTCGAGTGATTTTGATTGTATCCGATGCCTCTTTGGGTAACGAGATAGTTCTTGATCGATATCTCAACAGTGGCAAACGCACCCCAGATAAGGTCCTGGTTTCCAAAAGTGCAGGGAAAAGACCGTTTCGATTGTCCGCCATGCGGGTCAGGATCGGTGGAAAACGCGTGCCGGTTCTGCACATCATGACGAACAGCTACCCGGCAACCAAGTTGACCATCGATTATCGGGTTAGGCTGGATTCGATCAAGCAAGGTGAATTATCCGACGGAAGAATACAAACCGTGCGGCAGGCCATTGCCGAGCAACAAGGTGAAGCGATTATTGGTAATGTCATCCAGGAAGTTCGGCGGGCGCTGGATTCAGGCGCAGACCAGGTTATTTTTTTCGCGCAGGACAAGGCCTTTCTGCGTTCGGTCCAAACACTGTTAGTCACCAGTGAGGATGGCGAGCCATTATTGTACGCATCGCAGGTGGCGATTTTGGATTCGAGTGTCACCGCCGCCAAACGCAAGGCTCTGATTGCAGATGATAGGCGGGATACTGTAAAGGTATTTTTAATGACTTCTAGTGGTGCTCGCGGAGTCTCTTTCCCGAAAACCGATTGGATCATCGCTCTGATTCCACGCTTTGGCATTGAAGCGGCGTTGATGGAAGTGGCTCAGTTGATTTATCGGGGCCGTGGAAAATACTACACGTCGGATGACGGCGTGCTCTGCGATGACGGAGATTGGAAGGATCGCCGCTTAGTCATGCTCCTGCAAGATTTTCTGCCACAGGATGAAGTTCCGGAGCCTCGACAATGGCTAAGACAGGTCAGCGATCTCTTGACCTATCTGGTCATGCTTCGAGCAACCATTTATACCCGCATTGTCGGTGATGCAGGCCTGGATAAACAGAATCTTGCCATGGTTCCGGTGGGCGGCATTGGCAGCGAAGAAATGCTGTCATTGATGAGTACGCATGTTAGAGCGTTTTTGAGAGAAGCAGACGTATTTTTGAGGGACTTCTCGGCGGATGTGAATCGGCGTGGTTTGGTCGCCAATGCCCAAAAAAATACGCAACACTTGTTTTCGAAGTTTTCATTGGACGCGACAGCGCGATCTAAAGACTTTAAAAGCGTTGTTCGACTGGAGGATATTCAGACATTTTCCAGGCGCGCGAGTGCTGATAATGCACCTTTATTGATTTCACCGAATGACGATCCCGATTGTTTACTGCCTGATCATCTCTATTGTATTGGCCCCTTTTGGCTGGAGCATTGGGAGAGCCTTGAGAAACAAGAGCGGTTTAACGTTGAAGGTTGGTCAACTGATGTCGGTCATCAAAGCGAAAAGTTATTTGGAGAACTGAGCCATATTTATAAGGATGAAACGTTGCCTTTTAAATTGCGACATTCCGCTGAAGAACTATTTCGAATACTGGCTCGTAAAAAAGACGAGGCAACACGCGAATTTTCAACGGTCAAAGCGCTTCAATCACCTTCAACTTGGTTGGTTGTGCCATTGGATTACTCAAGATTCTGGAAAAAAGATGCTAGTGGCAGACTTCCTTCGCTTGGCGATGATGAAATCGCTTGGAGGGATTCGCTTGGTGCCTGCATACCCACCACCGCAGAAATCTTACCCGTCATTCCACGCTATGCGGATATCCCTTATGCTGCGGTGATTGGTGAGCAAGATCCGGCAAGACTGGAGCTGATTTTTGATGATAGATACTTAGCAGCATCCAATGAGCTCAATTTGTTAAACACTATCTTGCTTGCAGAATAATACTGTTGTTAGTCGCAGAAATCGGCGGCCAAATGATCCCCTTTGAAGTCAAATATCGAGCCCATCATACTGGCGCGATAGAATTGAAAGGATTGATTTAAGGGAGCCTCTAAAAATTCATTTTTCAGAAATGTAGATTCAATTATTTCAATGCTTTACGAACAGTGATCAGGCGAAATTTTGAATTTTTAGAGGTTCCCTTAACTGTGCAAGCAAAAGAAAATCGCCCGCGGCTACGGCGTCACTAAATCGCTGGATGACTTCGGTTAATGACCAGTCTGCCACAAACCGGTGAAACTATCAGCCAGATCATGCGTCTGCCCGCACCGTTGATTTGCTAGTGGATGGAGGCATCGGAATTTAATCAACCCGAATTTAACGATTAAGCCGGGCATACGGCGATAAAAAATCAAATGGATCACAGATTTCATTTGGCCTCATGGCCGCTGGTTCGGTTCGTATTTAGCCAAAATCGATTAGTTGCTGGTAGAAGCCGTTGCCAATACATTGCAAACAAGCTGCCCACCAGAATTCCTGGCAGCGCTCCAAAAAACCAATAGTTCCGTCAGAACAATACTCAAATAAAATGCCCAGTTGACATCAGGTTTGAAGTACAGACCAGCAATAATAAATGCCCCGAGGAATAGATAAGCTAGTGATGTCAGATCTCTGAACATTAACCACATGCGATGCGCATGGGAAACCGCTGGGACTTTTTCGTGTTTCTTGAATATTCGATACCAAACCTTGTTTTCAATTTCTGGCGTTAAAGACCATTGATCCTGCAATTCAGGGATTTCTGCTTTCAGTCGATCATAATCCACTCGGATATCGCGTTGGGCATAGATTGAAAATGCGCGGTGGCCTGGCGCCGCATAGGGCCAGCGTAAATAAACCAGCGCATCTTTAATCGGTCTTGGAAGCATCAGGCTCAACGCTCCTATAACTGCTGTCGATCCAGCCGCGGCTAATCCGGTAAGTTTCCAGTTGGTCAGAAATGAAGCAACGATTTGAGTGTCTATTTCGATTCCCTGCGAGAAGAAATATAACAGCCCTGCATTAATCAATGTAATGGGAACGATAATTGGCATGTTGAGCGATTTTAACGATGGCATTCGATATTCTCCTATGGTTTGGTGACAGGGCCAGGTACTGCCAGTAGCCCTTCTGGTCGATAAATTAAACAGAGGCTTGGTACGTTGCCTCGCTCACTCGTCAGTTCGGCCAATGTGTTTCGGTCTTTCCCGGACGCGCCGCCGCCATTCGGATGGCTATGCCAAGTCCCCAAATAGGTGAGCGTATGGCTTGTATTCTTTTCAATAGTGCTGATTTGCTTTTTTAGGCCTTGAATACCGAGCACGAATTCGTCAGTTCGAAATTCACTATCCGTAGGAGGCGGAAGAAGGCCGGTTACATAGATAGTCCGTATTCCCCAATTGATGTGCCCGATTAAGACGCCTCCCGTTTCCAACGGTCTGCGCTGCTCAGTCTCCATGCGCATCCGATCTTTTAAGGCAACAGGAATCCTTAGCTCCCATTTTGATTTGTCACCAATAGAGAGAATTTCGATTTTTGTCGTAGGTTGACGCAGCCAATTCACGCCTAGACCGTTTTCAGCAAGCAAGCCGACCAGAAACTCCCCTTCCATTGGAATGCCGTTGTCGAGTAGCTGTGATGTTCGTTCAGAAATGCCTGCTGAGAACAACGAGATTTTTGCGTCAGACATTTTCATCGAAAACGATGCGCACCCTTGGCCGGTGCTGATGCGATCAAAATTAGTGGCTTGGTATAACGCGGCTCCAATCGGGCTGGAATCCAAGCCTATTTGATAAAGTTGGGCAACCAAATCGTCGACTCTGGGATTTCGATCCTTTCCCTCCAGACCAAAGAATCCAATTGTTCCACGGCCATACAGCGCAACTTGCAGCAGTGGTGCGCCGAACTGCTTTGGGCGAACCATGCAAAGAGCATCTTGGACAGAACTAGAAGCCGTCGCGTCGATAATTAGCCCGTTACATTTTGCAAATAGATCGGGCTTGTTTTGCAAAAGGGAAATAACATCTTCAAGAGGATTCTTGATCGGAGTAATTTGAGCTCCAACTTGCGTTAGAAGCGTTTCAGTTAACCAAACCTTGGGGAGCATGAATTCGGCGGCGGCCAGATTCGCCACAGCATGTCTCGCAACGTTATTTGGCGAAAAACAATCCTTGTCATAAAGCCTAAACGGACCGTGGCCAGCGCGTGCAAGATGTGTGGCAATTTTTGAACCCAAACTGCCGCAACCAATCATAGCAACTTCCTTGCAGCGGTCTGATTCATTGAATTTACGGTCTGAAGTTTCGGCTAGTAACTGTTGGCTCACTTTCTGAATCAGCACTAATGGAAATACCGATGTTCGAGTCAATTTCAGTCGGCGGTTCTCGTCCGAGGTAAAAGCAATTCCATAAGGAATGATTTCAATATCACTGCCTTCGCCGATCAGATTACAGGGGCGTTTCACGGCAAATAAGACTGTTACTTCCAGAGTTTGTCCTATCTGAGGTAGGGTAATGTTTTCGGTAATTTCCTTCAGACGGTTTTCCAATCCTGATCGACAGCCATAGCTTTCGGCTCTTAGTAGCAGCTGCTCCAGGCTGTCAACATCATCCGGCTGGTAAACACCAATCGTCTTCTTGGTGCCACCTGAAATAACGATTGCTAGTGAAAAATAGCTTCTAAACGGGGATCGCTCATTGCTTCCTATCCTAAACTTTCGAACCGCTTCTCCGATGTTAGTGTATGAGGTATTTTCATCAATGATCCGCCCCGAGTGTCCGACGATGGACTGACAATATTCATACCGAAGAAATTGGCTTATTGGATTTTTTGCCTTGGCAATGCGCTCACGAATAATGGATATATTGGTAACAATCGTCCCATCTACGCTATCCCTTCGAATAAGCTCCCATCCCTGACCAGAGCAATCCAGCAGCTCGCCAGTCGCCGCTTTTCTTAACCAGTCGGCGAGTTGATTAATAATGCCGTTTATCCAGTCTGGCTCATGCAATAAGTCGTCAAGCCTGCCTTCATAAATGCAAGGCGAAACCAATTCGCCTAATCTGCCCGGATTGATATGCGGATGAGCGCGGCTGAAGTCGGCGCGTAAAAAAAGGCTAGGTGCATGGGCGGGAAATGAGTTTGGAAACACAATTTTTACCCATTCCGTTGCCTTGACGCCTGTTGCCGTTATGCCTTTATCTCGTGCATCACGAGGCAATGGAACATCCATGTTGATTTCGATTGTCCAGTTATCCTGCTTATCCTTGCTGGGAGTGGTAGTTACACCATTGACAGAAGGGTGAACTGAAATTTGGTCAATCGCTGCTTTCACAGCGATTGGCAGTTCCGGTGACAGAAATCCCATGCGATCAGCCGTGTGGTTTGGGTTTTGCGCTAGAGGCAAGACCGGCGCCCAAGGTAACGTTGCTTGCCCGTTTGGGGCTTTTTTGGGGGCCTCCAGTTGTTAGAACGATTTCAATAACCTCTTGGTCTTTGGTTCCTGTGCAGACAAATTCGCCGCCGACATTGCTGGCGATGGCTTCGTACTGTTTTTTAGCGCCCCAGCACGGCGGATCGTTATCATCGTCTTTGATGACATTGCTGCTGGCAATAAGTTGGGCGTAGCGTTTTGCTTGAGACAGTGCCGACTTTGCGTCTTCGTCCACTTTAGGGTTCTTCGAACGGCTCCAACTGTCTTCCGACAAAGTGTGCCAGGAACAATGATGCGGCGTTAGTAAGATGTCGTAGCTTAAACAGTGCGGTGCATTTTGGTGTTTGCGCCATAGTTCGCGCCAGATTGCGACTTCCGCGTCGCCCCCACACAAAAATAGGTTGGTTTTAGAGCCGTAGGGCTGTGCGGCAATTTTAAATTGCAAGATGACGCTTGAGTGATTCTTGGACAGCCGGTCTTCGTCTTCTACATCCTTAGCCTGCAACGGGCCAAGCACATACACTTCGACCATTTGCGTTTCCTGCTCGTTAATCTTGGTGAAGGTTTGATCAACCTCGGTCAAGATTGCTTCCAGACCATCAGTTTTGCCGTTTTCATCCTTGCCGATAATGCGGATGCGATCGCCAGCTTCGCCAATTTTTTGGGCTTTTTTATACAAGTTCACGCGGCGTTTCGCTTCGGTATTAAAGTCTTTTGCATCCTGGCATAAGGTGTGACCCGTGCGTTTGTCTGCACGTCGCCACACGATCGGGGACGACCAAATTTCTTGAATGATGATTTTTGCTTGTTCGCCTTCCTTGGGTTGCTTGTAGTCATCAACGGCGCCAAGATGGAAATGTTTGGCCAAACCTCTCACATGATCTTGGTCAGGATGTGTTTGCAGGAAGACATCGATGTAAGGGCGTCCTTTCGAATCGATTTTTAGGCGACTTCTCAGCTCGCCGGCGACGTCGAAATAATCCTCATTGGCTTCGTCATCTGCACTTTCGCGGATGTTCATGTCTATCAAAATCTTGGTTTGCTTGTCGTCGTCAAGCTCGATCAGTGTCATATCACCGTTGCCAACCGGGAAAAATGTAATCTTTGTACTCAAGTTGAGTCTCCTGGAAAGGATGAATAAACACTAGATGTTCTAATAATTTAATAAAATTATCACAACATCTAGTGGCTAGTGTCGATATAGGGTTGCCTTTTTTCATTTCAAGGCTCACCTTAAAATAAATTTAATGCATCAATATCATTGACGCGATTCATCCTATCATCACTTTTCTCATCGTCAAGTATATTTTTGCATCAACTTGTGTGATGCAATTATTTTGACTAAGATATGTATCAAAGCACTCAAGGTTGTAAGCAAGACATGAAGCTCCTAAAACAAATCGCCACCATTCGCGCGGGCCATCCTTTTCGCGGCAAGATCGAGGAAGATCCCGAAGGAAATGCGCGCGTGATTCAGATGAAAGATGTTGATGCCGAGCGTGGTGTTAACTGGGACGGCTTGGTGGTAACCGATTTGCCGGGGAAGAAGCAGCCGGATTGGTTGAAGTCCGGCGATTTGCTGTTTGCGGCCAGAGGTAACCGCAACTTTGCGTTGCTATTGGAGGACGTGCCGTTCGACACGGTATTGTCCCCGCATTTTTTTCACCTCACCGTGAAACGCGAGGCCAAGGTTCTGCCGGGCTTTTTGGCTTGGCAGATCAATCAGGAACCGATTCAGCAATATTTGCAAAAATCGTCGCACGGCAGCATGGTGCAAGCCATCGGTCGACAAGAACTGGAAAACATGGCGCTGGCAATACCGCCGCTCGAAAAGCAGCATGCCATCGTGGCGTTGAACAAAACCTGGCAACAACAAGTGCGAGTGATGGTCGCCTTAACCGACAATATGCAGCGCACAATGACCGGCATCACCCGTCAGCTGCTGCGTGATAACTAGAAAAACCAGAGAATTCGCTATGAATGAAATAATGGATCCAATCAAACAGGACGACATCAACAAAGCCGTATGGGCTGCCTGCGACAGCTTTCGCGGTACCGTCGACCCCAGCATTTACAAGGATTACGTCCTGACCATGCTATTCCTGAAATACATCTCGGACGTCTGGCAGGATCACTACGACCAATATCAAAAGGAACATGGCGACGAGCCAGAATTGATCGAAGAGCTAATGAAAAGCGAACGCTTTGTGTTGCCCAAGTTCGCCAGCTTTTACAACCTTTTCGACCGCCGCCATGAACCCAGCAACGGCGAGCGCATCGACCAAGCCTTGCACGCCATCGAAGAAGCCAATATCACCAAGCTACGCGACGTATTCCAGGACATCAGCTTCAATTCCAACAAGCTTGGTGACGACAAACAAAAAAACAATATCCTGCGCCATCTTCTGGAAGACTTTAATAAATCCAGCTTGGATCTGCGCCCATCGCGAATTGGCCAGTTGGACATCATCGGCGGCGCTTACGAATTTTTAATCAAGAACTTTGCCGCCAGCGCTGGCAAGAAAGCCGGCGAGTTTTATACGCCGCCGGAAGTTTCCGACCTGATTGCCGAAATCCTGGAGCCGCGCGAAGGCGACGAGATTTGCGATCCGGCCTGCGGCTCTGGTTCCTTATTAATGAAATGCGGCCGCAAAATCCGCGATAACTTCAACGGCTCCAAGAAATACGCATTGTTCGGCCAGGAAGCCATCGGTTCCACCTGGGCATTGGCGAAAATGAACATGTTTCTGCACAGCGAGGACAATCACCGCATCGAATGGGGCGATACCTTGCGCAACCCGAAACTGTTGAATGCCGACGAAAGCCTCAAGCATTTCGACATCGTCACCGCCAATCCGCCGTTCTCGCTGGAAAAATGGGGTTACGAAGAAGCCCAACATGACCGTTTCAGCCGTTACCGTCGAGGCATCCCGCCCAAAACCAAAGGCGACTACGCCTTTATTCTGCACATGATCGAAACCCTCAAGCCCGGTACCGGCCGCATGGGCGTGGTCGTGCCGCATGGTGTATTGTTTCGTGGCGCCGCCGAGGGCCAGATTCGTAAAAAACTGATCGAAGAAAACCTGCTGGATGCCGTCATCGGCCTACCGGAAAAGCTGTTTTACGGCACTGGCATTCCCGCTGCCATCTTGATTTTCAAGAAGCGCAAAACCGACGACAAGGTGCTGTTTATCGACGCCAGCCGCGATTATCGCGACGGCAAAAACCAGAACTTTCTACGTCTGGAAGATATAAAAGCCATTGTCACCACCTATCGCCAGCGCGTATCAGTGGATAAATACGCCTATCTCGCCACTCTTGAAGACATTCAGGAAAACGACTTCAACCTGAACATTCCGCGCTACGTCGACACCTTCGAGGAAGAGGCGGAAATCGACTTGCTGGCTGTCCGAAAGGAACGCGAACAGTTAAAGGCGCAATTGGCCGAGCTGGAAATCGAAATGAATCATTACTTGAAAGAGTTGGGTTATGACGCTTGATGCCACAAACCATCAACTGCTGTCGGATATTCGGCAAATCATCGAGCAGGCGCGTCAGCGGGTATCTCAAACCGTCAACAGCGAGATGGTGCAGGCCTATTGGCATATCGGCCGCTTGATTGTCGAAGATGAACAGCAAGGGCAACAGCGCGCCGCATATGGTAAACAGCAGTTGCAACAACTGTCTGAACACCTGACCCGGGAGTTCGGTAAAGGCTTCGATGCCAGCAATCTGCGCAACATGCGCAGCTTTTATCTGTGCTTTCCAAATCGTGACGCACTGCGTCACAAATTGAGCTGGACACATTACCGGCTACTGATCCGTGTTGAAAATCCAAAAGCGCGGGAATGGTACATGCAAGAAGCCATGGATCAAAACTGGAGCGCGCGTGCACTGGAAAGGCAAATCGGCGTGCTGTATTACGAACGCCTGCTGGCCAGCCAGAACCGCGACGCCGTCGAGCAGGAAGCAAAGGCAAACACCATGGAGTTGCGCGTCAGGCCGGAAGATTATCTGCGCGATCCCTATGTACTGGATTTTCTGAATCTGCCGTCGCACAGCTTTCTGGAAAGCGAGCTGGAACAAGGCCTGATCGATAACTTGCAGCAATTCCTGCTGGAGCTGGGCAAGGGCTTTGCCTTCGTTGCCCGGCAACAACGCATCAGCACCGACGATCAGGATTTTTATATCGACCTGGTGTTTTACAACTTCAAGCTCAAATGCTTTTTGTTGATCGACCTGAAACTCGGCAAGCTAACTCATCAGGACGTTGGGCAAATGGATAGCTACGTGCGGATTTACGACCAGCATAAAAAAGGCGAGGACGACAACCCGACGATAGGTCTGATCTTGTGCAGCCAAAAAAGCGAAACCATCGCCAAATACTCGGTACTGGCCGACAACCAGCAATTGTTCGCCGCCAAATATCTGCCTTATTTGCCGACTGAAGATGAGCTGAGACACGAGCTAGAACGGGAACGGCAATGGGTGCAGCAACGTTTATTGGCAAAGAGTGACGACAATGAGATTTGAGGGAAAGGAATTGAGCCATGCTGCCTAAAGGATGGAAAAAATTATCGCTGGCAATGGTTGCTGAAGTAAGAACCGGCGTGGCTAAAGGCAAACAAAATTTGAAGAATCCAGTTGAATTGCCTTATTTAAGGGTTGCAAACGTACAAGATGGTTATATCGATATTTCAAATATAAAAACCATCCAAATCGAACAGGATCAAATAGAACGCTATAGCTTAAAAGCCGGTGATGTCTTGATGACAGAAGGCGGAGATTTCGACAAATTGGGACGAGGGGATGTTTGGAATGGCGAAATTAGCCCGTGCCTTCACCAAAATCATGTGTTTGCTGTTAGAACTGACCATTCGATATTGACGCCGCATTTTCTCGCTGCCTTGTCTGCGAGTCGATATGGGAAGGCCTATTTTCTTAGTTGTGCAAAGAAAAGCACTAACTTAGCCAGTATCAATTCAACGCAGTTAAAGGAATTTCCGGTACTGCTTCCCCCAACAGATGAGCAACAAAAAATCACGAGAATCCTGTCTGTTTGGGATCAAGCGATCTCGACTACTGAAAAATTGCTGACTAATAGTCAGCAGCAGAAAAAAGCTTTGATACAGCAATTGCTGACAGGAAAACAGCGGTTACCAAATTTTCAAAGTACAAGTTGGACTGAATACAAATTCAAAGATATTTTCGACAGAATAACTACGCGAAATGTTAATGGAGATACAAATGTACTGACCATTTCAGGCAGATACGGTCTGATTAGTCAGAAGGAAGCTTTTAATCGGGTCATTGCGAGTGATGATTTAAGTAACTACATTTTATTAAAAAAAGGCGATTTTGCTTTTAATAAGAGTTATTCAATCGGCTATCCATTTGGAGCAATCAAGCCATTGGAAAGGTATTCTCAAGGCATTGTTTCCGCGCTATATCTGTGCTTTGGACTCAAGAAGCCTAGTAACCATAATCATGATTTTTTTCGGCATTTTTTTGAAGGTGGTTATTATGACCATGAAATTTATGCCATTGCACAAGAAGGTGCCAGGAATCATGGACTCTTAAATGTGAGTGTGACTGACTTCTTTAATGGACATTTGAGAATCCCTGGTTTGGAGGAACAGATCAAAATAGCTAATGTGATTAACAAGGCTGAGCAAGAGGTGCTAAATTTTGAAGCTCAGTTGAAATTACTCACTGCTCAAAAAAAATTCCTAATGCAACAACTACTCACCGGCAAACGCCGTGTGAAGGTTGATGAGTCATGAACGCTGCCGTCCGCTTCGCCGAAATCGACCGCCTCAAATCCCGTCTGGACAGCCTGCGGCCGTTGCCGGAACACACCGTCCGCACGTTACATGAGCAGCAAGTGCTGGAATGGACCTACCATTCCAATGCGATCGAAGGCAACACCTTAACCTTGAAGGAAACCAAGGTAGTGCTGGAAGGCATCACCATCGGTGGCAAGCCGTTGCGCGAGCATTTCGAGGTCATCAACCACAAGGAAGCCATCGATTACGTCGAAGCCATCGTGCAAAACCAGGAAGCCTTGAGCGAGTGGCAAATCAAATCGATTCACCATCTGATGCTGAAAAACATCGACGACCGCAACGCCGGCCAATACCGCCAGGAAAACGTGGTGATCGCCGGCGCCGAACATCTGCCGCCGGATTATCTCAAGGTGCCGGAGGTGATGGCAGAATTGATGGACTGGTACAGCGGTTCAAGTGAGTTACACCCGGTCGAATGCGCCGCCCGGCTGCACGTCGATTTCGTCGGCATCCATCCGTTTGTCGATGGCAATGGCCGTACCTCGCGCTTGTTGATGAACTTCGAATTAATGCGGCGCGGCTTTTTGCCGGTGATCATTCCGGTCGAACAGCGCTTGGCTTATTACGACGCCTTGGATACCGCGCATACCCTTGGCAATTACAGCCTGTTTATCGAGTTGGTAGCCAGCCTGGAGCAAGCGACCTTGGAACGTTATCTGCGGATCGTGCAAGGCTCTTCGGACACCAGCCGATGAGCGTCATCCCCGAAACCAAGGAAGTCTTCAGCTCGCAAATACCGGCCTTGCAGGTGCTGATGGCGATGGGCTACGAGTACCTGTCGCCCGCGCAAGCCATGGAATTACGCGGAGGCCAGGCTGCCGAGGTGTTATTGCGTCCGGTCCTGATCGAAGAACTGCGCAAGCGCCGGTTCAACTGGAAAGGCCAGGACTATCCGCTTTCCAACAATGCTATTGACGAGATAATCCGCCAGTTGGCTTCGCCCGGTTTGGGCGAAGGCTTGCTGACGGCGAATGAGCGGCTTTATGACCGCTTAACTTTGGGGATTACCGTTACCGAATTCATCGACGGCAAAAAGGCGCAACCGACCATCGCCATTATCGATTGGGAAAATCCGCCGAATAACCGTTTTCAAGTCTCCGACGAATTCGAAGTGTTGAATGCCGGCGGTACCGGTACGCGCCGGCCGGACATCGTCTGCTTCGTGAATGGTATCCCGTTGGTGTGCATAGAAGCCAAGCGGCCCGATCCGCACAATCCGCACAAGGACATGCTCAAGGAGGGCATCTCGCAGCACCTGAGAAATCAAGGTGTCGCCGAGATTCCGCAGTTGTTTGCATACGCCCAACTGCTTTTAGCGGTAAACGGTTTGGATGGTCGTTACGGAACGACTCGAACACCGGCCAAGTTTTGGGCGTTGTGGCGGGAAGAACTGCTGCAAGACGATACCTTCGATGCGTTCAAGAACACAGCGTTATCGGATAGCCAGGCTGCACAGTTGTTCGGACACCGGCCAGTTTGGATGCGACAGTATTTCGAGAGCAAAGCGGCGCAGGGCAAATTGTTAGTGACAGGCCAGGACAAGCTGATAGTCAGCTTGCTTCAACCCGAACGATTACTGGAGTTCATGCGCTTTTTTATCTTGTTCGACAAGAAGAACGGCAAGATCGCCGCGCGCTATCAGCAGTATTTCGGCATCAAGAAACTGGTTGATCAGGTCACGCGCAAGGACAGCCGCGATGCTCGTCAAGGTGGGGTGATTTGGCATACCACCGGTTCCGGCAAGTCATTTACTATGGTGTTCATGGCCAAAGCGTTGATTCTGCATGAGCAGCTAAAACCCTGTCGCTTTTTCGTGGTGACGGACCGGATTGATCTGGAAACGCAGTTGAGCAAGGTATTTGCCAATGCCGGCGCTTTGGCGTCACCGAGGGACGTCGAAAAAGCCAAGGCCACGTCTGGCAAGGATTTGGCGCAGCGCATCAGCCAGGGTAATGAGCGAATTTTGTTCTCGATCATCAATAAATTCGCCACTGCTTCCAAACAGCCGGAATGCCACAGTCCCAGCTCCGACATTATCGTATTGGTCGATGAAGGCCATCGCGGCCACGGCGGCGAAACCCACGAGCGCATGCGCCAGGCGCTGCCAAATGCGGCATATATCGCCTTTACCGGCACGCCGCTGCTAAAAAACGATAAAACCACCAATAAATTCGGCCCCATCATTCATGCCTACACGATGCAAAGGGCGGTGGAAGACGGCACGGTCACGCCTTTGCTGTACGAAGAACGGGTGCCGGAATTGGGTACCAATGCCAAGGCCATCGATAACTGGTTCGAGCGTATTACCGAAGGCTTGACCGATAAGCAGCGCGCCGATTTGAAAATGAAATTCGCGCAGAAAGGGCCAATTTACAAGTCGGAGAGCCGCATCGAGCTGATTGCGCACGATATTGCCGACCATTTCGTCAAAAACGTGGCCGATGGCTTAAAGGCGCAATTGGCGACTGATAGCCGGACTTCTGCAATACGCTATAAGAAATATCTCGATGAAACCGGCTTGGTGTCTAGCGCTATTGTGATGTCCCCACCCGACACCCGTGAAGGTCACGAGGAAGTGGACGAAAGCCAGTCACCGGAATTGCAGCAATGGTGGCTAGCGCATGTCGGCAACCAAAGCGAAGAGGTTTATACCAAGGAAGTAATTCGTCAATTTGGCGATGAAGACGATCCGCAAATTCTGATTGTGGTGGATAAGTTGCTCACGGGGTTCGATGAACCCCGCAATGCAGTGTTGTATATCGACAAGCCGCTGAAACAGCACAACTTGATTCAGGCCATTGCCCGCGTCAATCGTCTGCATGAATTAAAGAAGTTTGGTTTGTTGATCGATTACCGGGGAATATTGAAAGAGCTGGATACGACCCTGGAGGCCTATCAAAATTTGGCCGAACGCACTCAAGACGGTTACGACATTGATGATCTGATCGGTTTGTATCGTCAGGTGAACACCGAATATAAAAAACTGCCGGTTTTGCACGACGCCTTATGGGCGATATTCAAAGAAGTCAAAAATCACGCCGACTTAGAGCAGTTTCGTCAGGTGTTGATTCCGCATTATCAGACCGACGACGCAGGTGACAGCTACGATGCAAAGCAAAAGGTGCGGGAAGACTTTTACGAGGCTTTGACGGCGTTTAGTTTGTGTCTGGAAATAGCGCTGGGTTCGAGCAGTTTCTACGAAGATCGCAGTTTTTCCGAAGACGATATTCGCACCTATAAGCGAGATGTGCGGTTTTTCAGTCAGCTACGGCAAATAGCCCGTCAGGATGCCGGCGAAACCATTGATTATTCCGATTACGCCGCGCGGATTAAAAAGCTGATCGATAAGCATGTGGTCGGTGAAGGCATTCGTGAGCCGGAAGGCATATTCATCGTCAATGAGTTGGGCAAGCAAAAACCCGAAGATTGGACCGATGAAAAGACCCGCAACGAAACTGACATTATTCGCACCCGACTGAAGAAAACCATCGAACAGGATTTGCAAGACGATCCTTATGCGCAAAAAGTGTTTTCGGAATTGCTGGATCAGGCCATTCGTGATGCCGAAGCTATGTTCGAACATCCCTTCAAACAATACGTGCTGTTTAAGGACTTGGAGGAAAAACTGGCCGAACGAGAGGTGCCGGATACGCCGGATCCATTGGCGTCCAATTCCCATGCCAAAGCGTACTTTGGGGTATTCAAATTGGTGTTCGGTGAAAACTCGTTCAACGCCTTGTCGGAGGCGGACAGGCAAGGTTACGTTGAACAGGCTTTTGCTATCGATGAACTGGTTGATAAGGCCGTAGCGGAAAATTCCGTCAATCCGCAAAACATTGAAGCTGAAATCCGTAAAGGTTTGTTGCCGCGCTTGTTCAAGTTAATCGGCATGGATAAGGCCAAGGAAGTCATCGAGCATATCGTGCAGATCACCCGAGTCGGCTTGTCCAGGGAACGATGATGCAGCAGTCGGTTCGCTACGGGGAAGAGCAAATAAATTACCAAATCACTTTTCTGGCCAGTAAAACGACCAAGATAGCTATCCACATCCATCCTGATGGTGTTGTTCAGGTCGATGCGCCCTTGGGCGCTGAATTGCCCAAGATCAAGCAAGTCGTCCAGAAACGTGCGCGCTGGTTATTGCAGAATCTGACGCGTATTCGTGAAGCGCAAGCTGAAGTGCTGCCCAGGCAATACATCAGTGGCGAAAGTCATTTCTATTTGGGGAAGCGGTACCCGTTAAAAGTACTGGAACTCACGAATAGTCATCGGCCGACCGTGAAACTGTTGCGCGGACAATTACAGGTTACCACTGCTGATCGCTCGACCGAAAAGTTAAGCCAGTTGCTGAAAGACTGGTACGCCTCGCACGCTCATCAGGTTTTTCATCGCCGCTTGCGAGCGTTGGCACCAGGCGTGTTGTGGTTGAATGAGGCTCTGCCGACGATTAAGCTTTTGACCATGCAAAAGCAATGGGGAAGTTGTTCGCCGCAAGGGTATATCTTGCTGAACCCGCATTTGGTAAAAGCCCCCAGAGAATGCATTGACTACGTGATCATTCACGAGTTATGTCATCTGAAGGAACACAATCACAGCCCTGATTTCTATCGATTATTGAGCCTGCAAATGCCGGACTGGAAACAGGTCAAGGCTAAGCTGGATGGGATGGCGGAGTTGTTGCTCAATTATTAGTTGCTCAAATCGAAAATCCGGATAACCTTTAAGTTTTTCAAAAAGGACATAAACATGAATAAATCCGACCTCATCGACGCCATCGCCAGCCACGCTAACCTGACCAAAGCTGACGCCGGCAGGGCCTTGGATGGTATAACCCAATCTATCCAAGCCGCATTAAAAGCCGGCGACTCCGTGGCTTTGGTGAGCTTCGGTACCTTCGAAGTGAAAGAGCGTGCCGAGCGTTCGGGTCGTAATCCCCAAACCGGCGAAGCCATTACCATTGCCGCCGCTAAACTGCCATCGTTCAAAGCCGGCAAAGGCCTGAAAGACGCAGTTCAGTAAGTTTTAGACCGCTCATTGCGGCCCCATGCCCCAGCCTTCCAGTTCCGACTGACGTTTGACCGTGGGCACATCCAAATCGGTCATCCGGCCTTGGGTACGAGTTAAGGTATCCTGCCTGCCGCTGGATGCTGCGCCGTATTTCTGCGGATTGAGTCGGCTACCCGACCCGGTGAGTTGATCGAGATTCAGCATGGACGCGGCATTGGCGGCGGACGGCAAATGCCCTGTCTGTGCCAGAATGGCCAACCATTCGTCGAGATTGACTTGGGTCCAGTCCACTCGGTCCAGATCCGATACTTTGATGCCGGTGCAACTCGGACTTTCCGGCGTACCGAAATCCATGCCCAGTTGCGGTTTGATCTGTTCGTTGAGGATGCGCGCTAACGGCGAGTTATAGCAGCAATAGCTCTCCTTGCGCACCCAACACACGCCAGCTACCTTGCTTTCGCAATAGGTGCCCAGATCCGTACAGACTTTCAACTGCTTCTTGGCGGCCAATTCGTATTCCGGCTCTTCGCAGGAATAGACCATTTGGATAATCATGATGATGATCATCACCACGGTATAGGCTGTCATCAAAGTACTGAGCAGCTGTCCTGCCACCGCCGCGCCGCCGCCTAATTGCACACCACCCGATTGTGCCGCCGGTGTTAGATTGCCCGCCGCATCGAAGGCAGCCTGACCGCCAGCACTGAACAATGCGTTACCGGCGGCTTGACCAAAAGTCTGGCCGATCCATTCCGCCACGGATTTCATTAATTCGCCTTTCAGCGAGTCGAGCAAGCCTTGCGAGGCAATGTCGCTAGTGCTGAGCATGTCGGTGCCGACCAAGTCATTCACTGTCGAGGCAAAATCCGCCTGAAAACTGTTCCAGGCATCGCCGGCTAACGTGAACGGGGTACGCATAGTTTCCCAGGCGCCGCGAATCGCCGAGGTACTGTCCATGGCCATCACCGCGCTGTCCATCTGACTGGTGGCGATCAGCAAATCGATATAACGGCCCAGTCCCATCGCACCCGAGGGCGTTTCGCAGCAATCGACCAGACTGAGTGCGCCACCGACCATTTTGCAACTGGCCGGCTTGCCTTGGAATACCTGGCAGGTGGTCGGATCCTTTTGCTGCAGATCGGCATTGGCGTAATCGCAATGCAAATCCATCGCCATTTGCTGGGCGCTGTTGAGTAAGGCCACCGCCTTGGTGAAATCCTGGCTTTGCGTGCGATTCACGCTGATGCAGTCTTCGCCCATGCAGCGGATCGGCCCGGCGCATTGCTGTTGAGTATTGCTTTGAATGCCGGGAATGCCAACGGTTTGTCCGCAGTCGTAGGTATCGACGCTGTCCCAACAGGTACCTGAGGCGAGTACACTGGTACATTGGCTTTTGATGAACGAGCAGCCTTGGGTTTCTAACGAAACGCAGGTTTTTTGGGGCACGCCGTTCGCCGGCGGCTCCAGACAATGGGTGCCGGCGGTATCGGTCCAACATTGGCCGTACTGATTCAAATCGCAGTTTCCGGCGGCTTGGATATTCATACAGGTATTACGAATCCCTGACGAACTTGCCACCGGGGCTTGTGACAAATCCGTACCGCAGACCATGACTTGCGAAGTGGGATCGACGTAACAACCCGAGGTATTGGCGGGATCGTTCGTACAACTCAATTGGCTGCCAGCCTGGCAAATGCCGTCGGTGATCGCATTGGCCAAGTTTTGGCAATTCGGCCCACTCCAGCTCCATTCGTCCTGGGTGATCAGTTTCGACAAGTCATAACGCAGTCGTATTCGCGAATAGCCCTCGCCATTACCGCCGACCATCGTGTCTTGTTTGAAGACTTTATTGCCCGCGCTGTTGAAGGCGTAGGTGACGTCGCGATTGGGATGATCGACCCAGCTATTGCTGAGCTCGCAAGCGCCGCCCCAGCCGGTGGAACCGGTATAAATCAGGTTGCCGCCGTAATACACCCGAGCATGGTCGTCGAACTCCACGTCCTCCAATGTAGCGCTGACAATCGCTTCCGGATGCAGGACGTTATAGGTCACTTGCCAGGTAAACACCGCGCATCCGGACGACCAATAGTTGTCGCCGACCCGACCGACATACAAATCCATGCAGCCCGGCCCGCAATTGGATATGCCGCCGTCACCGGATACAAAACTGAGTAACGGTACGACACTGACCTGATGCGTCGCCGTGCAACTCTGCGGCACGGTTGGTTGCCGCAGACACAATTGATAATCAGGTATTTGTACTGAATGGCTAGTCGCCGTTTGCGTGGTCACAGTGGTACAGTCCGAGAACGACTGTGCCCAAGGCGTGAAGTCGCTGATTACCTGATCGCCGTTGTGCCAGATCGGATCGGCTTGTAAATCCGGATGCGACTGGTGGGCATTGTCGATCAAGGTGCGATAGGCTTCGCCGGTGAAGCTGGTTTCGCCGTTCAGGGCGGTCTGCGCGTTTAACCCCGCCGCCAGTGTGCCGGGGTTGTTGCCATAGAGATCGGCAAAGTCCTGGGCCGTGGTCGTAGCGCTGTTAGTATCCGGAAACAAGGTGCCAATCGATATGGCACTTTCCTGAGCAGTCCCCGGATTCAAGGTTAGCGTGCCGTTGCCGGTATCGAGCGGAAACGCAAAACCATCGAGGACTTGCTGACCGAGTTGTTGGCCATCACGCCCGGCCGCCTGAATCGCATCGGCCCAGGACACACCAAACGGTGTCCAGGCCAGCGTGACGCACAGCACCGCTGACAGGATTTGCGTAACAAATGTTTGGGGATCAAAGAATTGTCTCATCGCCTCATAAACCAACACAGCAATCTTGCCACCTAAATAGGATGTATAGATGATCTTCACCCGGCCCCGGATACGTGCGTCCCGCCCCCCATTTGAACGTGGTTTCGCCAATTACATGATTGGACTCTGTTTCGGCGACCGGATAAAACATCGATAGCCGGTATTGCGACTTGGGGATGAAAGGATAGATATAGCCGCCGCATAAAGCATCATTGCCCGAGGTTTTCCAGGCCAGCCCACGGCGATGCAAGGAGGCCGTGGCGCGCGTGGCCAACAAACTGGTAATCCTGGGATCGGTGCCGTAACTGGTCGGCGAAATGCCGGATAAGGGATACATATGGCCCCATGCGCCGGCACACCAGAACAAGGCATCCAAAGGATTGCCAGTGGCGGCCGCCGCAGCATCCGCGACGCACGCGGAGATGGCCAAGGCGCGCGTGGCCAACAAACTGGTAATCCTGGGATCGGTGCCGTAACTGGTCGGCGAAATGCCGGATAAGGGATACATATGGCCCCATGCGCCGGCACACCAGAACAAGGCATCCAAAGGATTGCCAGTGGCGGCCGCCGCAGCATCCGCGACGCACGCGGAGATGGCCACCGGATTGGCGAACAACGCCGTTTCCGGACTGGTGAAGAACGCCAATAAATCGTTGTTCCAGGTCGGGTCCAGTTCCGAGACATATAGCAAATCAAAATCCCGGTAGCCATCAGTGTTGCAGCGACCATCCCAGAATAGGTCCAGCAAAATGGTCAATGGAAACGCAAAGTAGTGGTAGTTAAAAAAGGACATTTCGCTGGCATCGAAATCGGCTTTGCCGGTAGTGGCGATTAAGCGCACATTCGAGGCGCTGAATTTATGTCCGCCCAGCGACGGTGAACACCGGGGATTGCGGACAATCTCAATCAGCCGGGCCGGGTTCCAAAGGCCCATGGTCATGCCCAGCTCCGGAATGCCCATCGGATCGGTGCAAAAACAGAACTTCTCGTCGGTGGCGATGCTCGGTACGTTGCCGCCGCCCAACGATGCCCCGGCTGCACGAATCGGAAACAAGCAGCTCCAACAAATATCGGTAATCAGGTTGCCGGACCACAGCTCGGCGTCCGAGCACAATGGGTCGACGCTATTGGTGGTGGTTTCGGAATAGACCGGGGTAGCCAACGTCACCAACACTCCCAAAGTCCAAGGCAAAATCCACAGATTCATGACCGCTCTCCTGTTGAGGCAGGCAGTTTTCGTTCACGAACCACTAACTGGTTACCGACTTGTTCGACAATCGCCGGTACCTGCTGTAATTGAAAGCGGCTGCGCACATCCGGTGTCAATAAATACACCGGTGCCTGAAGCGCAGTTTCCAAACGCTGCAAACTATCCCACCCGGACTGGCGCGGCAGAGCCGTGGCCAGATACATCACCCGAGCCTGTTTATTCTGGCAGGACTGACACTGAATCAACTCGACTTGAGCCGGCACCGTGGCATCGAATACCTTCAGGCATAAGCCAAACGGCATCTTGTCCAACGGATTGACGGTTTGTCCGGCTCGGATGATCAGCTGTCCATTGGGTGCCGTCAGATCGCGCGGGGCGGTGATGGTCAGATCTACGATCCGTTCACGATCGGCCTGAGCCGTGGGTAAGTCTTCGAATTTTTGTTGTCCCCAAAATCTCTCAATCGCTTGTCGTTGCTTTTGTTTCCAGTCGATGGCCGCCATCCGGCGTTTGATCTCTTCGAGCAAGTCGATTTCAGCAATCTCGCCGACATCGCCCAAGGTTCCCAAATCACCCTGTTTGCCGGCTTTGATTTGTTCGTCCAGCCAGGGCAGGCTGCTGACACCTCGAACGTGCAGCCGGGCTTTACCTTCCTGTTCGACGATGATGTCCGGCACGGAGGCCACCGACCAGCGTTGAAAGCGGGTGGGGTCGATGACGATGTTGGGCAGCGGCTCGATGCCTTTCAGCAAGCGTTTGAGGTCGGCCATCAACGCCGGTAGTTTTTGGCCGGGCTTTGGACCGCGAAACACCAGCAACACATCGTCTCGGCCTGCGACTTCTTCAAAGATGCCTTTCAGCGCGGACTCACCCAGCGAGAAGGACACAAACAATTGCGTGACTGGTTTGTTTGAAGGCGTTGTTGGCAGACCGCTCGCTAATTTTGTCGGGCTTGTCGATAGCGCCTCTGCCCGAATCGCTTGTGAAGACTCCAGGATTTGTTGCGCCTGGCGTTTTATGTCCAACTGTTCGGATTGGCCATTTAACCAGTCGGGTCGGGACTGGCCTTCTAAGGCTTTCAAAATAGCCTGAGAGCGTTGCAGCCACGCTTCCTCCGCCTGAACCGCTTGCACACCGAACCAACAGAGCAAACAGACCACCGATTGACGCCAAGGCTTTTGGGGAAGATCAAAACAACGCATAGGCCCGTCCAATCACTTGATGGTCGTAGACATAGCCCCAGTATCGTGAATCGAAGCTTTTGTCGGTTTGCCCCGTGACCCAATAGGCTGCAGGTGGAATGGTTTCATGACGTTTGAATTGTGTCGTCGGCTTTTTGAGTTTCTCCGTCAAAGGCAGCCCGTCGATGATCCGTTCACCGTTGATTGAGGTGTGCTGCGGATCGACGTGGATGGTGTCACCTGTAACACCGGCGGCGATTTTGACGATGATCTGGCCATCCTTGAAAAACGGTGCCATGCGCTCGGCGCGAAAGGCAATCAAATCGCCACGCCAGATATCCTTGTTATGAGTGTCGATCAGGTACACCCATTTGTCCGGCAGACAGCGATTGACTTGATCGTCGCCGCCGATCAGAAAGCGTTGACCGATATAGCGTTCAACGACCAGCACCAGCAACAAAATCGGTAAAGCTTTCCCGATGAATCGCCGTAATGCCGCTCGGGTTTGATAGGGTCTCTGCCTGGTTTTGGTTGTCTTGGTGGTGGCGAGGTTTGAATGATTGGATTGCATAGACTCACCGGGTGTGATGCTGAACATAAACATCCGCCGGGGCAGCCACCACCGCCGTTGAATCGATGACCAGATAACCGGCATCACTGAGTTTCTTGGCTTGACCCTGCCAGTCATCGACTATTTTGGCCATTTGCTCCTGGCTGGCATTGGGCGGTATCGATTGAATTAACTTGCCCCGGTCAAGTACGAACACTGGCGTGACCAGACTCAGGCGCGCCAAGGGCTGTTGTAATTGCTGTTGAGCAGCTAGCCAACCGCTGATGCCACCCAGACAGGCTGCGATGAAAACGGTGCTGAGCCATTGCGATTTAGGATCCATAACCAGTCTCCCTGGGTTTGCTGCTGCGGCTGTCGATGAGTTGTTGAATGGCATCACCCAGACTCAAACCTTGCCGGCGTAGTTGCTTCAAGGCGTTGACGTCTTCGGGTTTGGTGGAGAACAGAATGCGTTTGAACGGATCGACGATCAGTCGGCCTATGCCGGAACCCATCTCGGTGATGAAGAAAATCTCGGAATAGGCACCGGGCAAGGTATGCACGGTTTTCAGCAGTTCATAGCCGCCATCCGACAATGGCAAACGTCGATCCTGCTTCATGCCTTCAATGACTTCGGCTTTTTGACCGAGCAGATACATATTGGCCGAGTTCTCGACAATGGCCCGGCCGGCGGCATTACGATATAAGTCGTTCACCGATTGAGTAATGGTGACTGCCGCACCGCCGTATTTCCGAAACCGCCGGTAGCCGTGCTCCATGAATTTGGCCACATCGCCTTCGGTGAGCAAATCCCAGGCTTCGTCGATGATGACGATCTTGGGCCGGTTGCGTTCACCCAGATACATTTCCTGTTGGATTTGATAGATCAGCTGCAGCAATACGACCTGTTGAAGATGCTTACGGCCTTTGAGTTCTTCCAGTTCCAGTACGGTAAAGTCATTGGTGAACTTGGCGTTGTTGTGGCCATTGAAGTAGCGGCCGTATTCGCCGCGGGTGGTGAAGGGAAACAGCTGCTCGCCGACATCCTTCAACCGTTGATCGGTTTCGGCACACAGGCCTTTTGCAATGTCGTCGACGGACATGGCCTGAGCCTTTTCGGTCCACAGTTGCTTCAATATCCGCTTGAGACCGGCGGTTTGGAAATCGGACAATTTTTCGGTCGGTGCCGCCATTTGGCTGACCAATCCGGCTAACATATCGGCTTCTTCCTCGAAGTTCTGCACGATCTCGAACGGGTTCATGCAGATCCCTGAACCATGGGTGAACTTGACGAAATCGCCTTCAAGTACTTCGCAAAGGTTTTCGTAAGAGCGGCCGACATCGATGGCCCAGATTTGCGCGCCTTCGGTCAGATAACTGACGATGATTTCGTTGGTCAGAAACGATTTGCCTTTACCGGATTCGGCGGCGATGCAGAGGTTGTAGTTGCCGGTGGTATCGAACAGCGACACAGCCATGTGTTCGCCGTTACGGGAGACGAAATTCAAGGTCGGCGTCCCGGTGCCGGCCCAGTCGCCGAACAGCGGTAATAACGGAATCGCATGGCGCGTGGCCAAGGTGCGATAACGTTTCAGGTCGGCAATCGCTGAACGTTCCGGCCCAAAGGGTAAACAGTTCAGGAAAAACGGCAGGCAGAAATACTTGTCTTCCAAAAGCTGAAAGCCCAATTCCCGAAAATACACCCGAGCATTGGACACCGCTGCGGCTTCTTCCTGTTCGTCGCAAAACAGCAGTACACCGAAATACGCCCGGATCGGCCGATCACCGTCACGGTAGGCGTCAAACAACACGTCGAAATGGTGTTTGCGTTGTACCAGCACCGGTAGAAAACGGGCTATCGGCGTATTGACCTGATTGGTGATGAATTGCCGCACACCTTCCTGGTGGGTACGGGTCGATTCAGCGTCCGGGTAATGCAGGGTCAAACTGAGCAAGGTGTTTTGACGAATGCCGCGGGTGCCGGACAAAATGTCGCCCAGATAACTCTTGGCGCTGCCGAAATAAAAATGATCCGGTGTGCGTTTGGCGGATAAGGTCTTAACGCGTTTTTGTCCTAGCCAAATGCCTTTTTCGTCGGTCCGAATCGCATTGTCGAAATCCAGCAATTGATCCCGTATCAATTGGGTAGGATCGCACTCAGGTACCACCCGGTCTTTCCAGCCGGCATCGAGCTGCCAGTTGAGTAGTGTGTTCAGGATGCGCACATATTGATCAGCCCCCAATACCTCCGGATACAAGCCAATGGTCGACAACGACTGTTGCGTAGCGAGTTGCAATTCAGTTGCCCGGCGGATGTCACTTTCACTGGGGCGGGGATGCCCCATGGGCAATTTCACGGTCACGAAAATGTGACTGCGACGCAAGCGAGCCCCCGAGATCGATTCCGGCGGTTTGGTGGTGCCTTGTCGCAGAAACTCGATACTGGCTTGAGTCATGGTTTTATAGGTTGGCTTTTGCTGTTTCAAGCGCCGGGTCTGCATGATCGCCAGCGATTCTTCGATGTCAGGCGAAGTCCAAAGGCTCACCTGCAACAAGGTGTCAGTCGGCCAGTCCTGGTTTAGCAACACGTTGACGCGCGCGGAGACGCTGGCATCGGCACCGGTCAGCGGTCGGCACAGAAAACCAAAGCCAATGCTGCTATCAGCCATCAGAAACAGATGATGGTCATATTCATAAGCCAGTACCGTGAATAACTGATCGGCACGTTGGCGTTGCGCGGTGGTCATGGGGTCTGATCCTCGAAATACAGGTGTTGCATGGCTTCGGTTTGATGCTCGGCACGCAGGCGAATCGTAAAGGGCTGTCGACAAACGCGAACCGCACGCTTTTTGCGTTTCAACTGCCGGGCTCTAGCCGGATGACATGGGTTGATCGGCTGACCATTGGCTGCTTGGACCTTGACGGTCCGCTTATCCTTCGCCAATGTGCAAGGGCGGCGGTTGCCCGCCGCTTTCTCGGTATCAATAGTTGAACCGGTCATCGTTATTCCAGGCCTAAATCGTGGCCGTCACGATGTTGGTGATAATGGTCGGTGCCGCAAACAGGCCGACCCCGCTGGCAATCCCCAGCACAAAGCCCATGATGCTGCCGCGCACGACACCGGCGACCAGGCCGACGATGACGAACACGATAGCGATGATGCGGCCAAGCAAGCCTTCCACCCAGCCGGTCAGCAAGGTCCAGACGTTGTTGAACTCGGTACCGCCGGCACCGGCCATGGCGTCGGATGCCATCAACATAAAAAATAGCGATGCCAGGGTCACCAGTACCCCGGTTCGATACGACGTTTTCATCAAAATGTCCTCATAAAGGTTAAAAGACGGTTGCCCGTCGAATCTCGGACGTTCAGTCCGGCAGGTTTTAAGCGGTTGCCCGCTCGCTCTCGCAGGGGGTGTGGTACCTGCGGTGAAATGGGATCAAGGATCAGGGCAATTGTTTGCCTAATCGATTCACTGGACTCTCGTCATCAGTGGTATCGACGCTGGATCGTTTCTCCGGTGGGCGTTGCTCGACTTGTAAAGGAATCAACGACGAACTGGCTGTCGAAGCCGCCTTGCCGATCATCCAACGCCGAGGTTCCAGCTCGGTGTAGACGTAGTTGGAGACCATCAAATCGCCGTCAACATCTTCCCAAGGGGCGATCCAGATGCGCATGACCTGGGAGGGCGTGCGAATCGGCGTGGGATCGTCGATCTTGGGCACGGGTTGTTGTAACGGCGGTACGAGTGCCGGTTTAGTTAATGATTCCGAACCCTGGCTATTTTCCGGAGGTGTTTCCGAAATCGCTGTATTGGTGACCTGGTAGGCCTGCGTCGTCGACAGACAGCTGGGCTCGTCCGGCATGCCTTTACAGCCGTAGTCGGTGGCGCAGCCGGTGGTGATGGCGATCAGCAGTACACTGAGTCTATAAATAGAAAACTGATGAAAGCGTTTCATGGCTTTTTCTCCGTGGCGTTTGTGTTTTGTGCGTTTGTATCGGGCGTTGTTGCCAGACTGGGCGACCGTTTCGGTTTATCGGCCAACCAATCGGCTAACACCTCGGGTGCGCCACTGTGGGTACGACCGTCCGGAGCGATCAGAAACGGCACGCCTTTCAAATCGAACAACTTGGCGGTGACCACGGCTTTCTGCAGTGGCTCTTTGTTGCACTGAGTGTGTGGTTCGGTCTGCAAGCCCGCGTAATCTTGTTTCAACAAGCGGTCGCGCACGGCGTCTTTGGCTTTGGTATCGCTCGCGCCTAACTGACAGGCCAGTTGCACGACAATGTTTTGCGATTCGGGGCCGAGGATGGGGACCATCACCAGTTTAAAGGTGTATTGGTCTTGCAAGGCTTGCAGGTCTTTCATGACCTTGCCGCAATAGGGGCAACGCGGATCAATGAACGCCAGCACCTGGGCTTTGCCGTGGCCGACGGTCACCGCGCCCAGTTCATCAGCCTTGAGCTTCATCCTCGACAGGTCGATGCGGTTGGCGATTTTGTCGATATCCGCCAATTCCTTGATTTCCTGTTGGGTCCAGATGTCCATCAATTTACCGCCGTAAAAGGCAAAGCGGCCATTGCTGGAAATAAACACGGTTTGCTCGCCGGACTTGATCATCTTCAGGCCCGAAATCGGCAAGTCCTGCATGCCGTCGATTTTTATTGACAGTAAACCGGCGGCAATGTCCGACACCGGCGGTTTTGGCGGATTGGCAGCCAGGGCCATGGAGGCTCCGAATAACGTGACCAGTAATAAAGGAATATGGCGTAATGTCATAACGACCCTTGGGTTGGGATTAAAAAATCAGCTCGGCGACTTCAGCTTCAGCGCAGTGCCTTTCTGCACGATGAAGTTGACCTGGCGGGTGGCATCGACTTCGATGACCGGGTAAATCTCCTCGGCCATGTCCATGTAAAAGTGCGACAAGCGTTCCATGGCGTAACCCGCGCCTTTCAAGGCGCCGCCTTCCATCGACTGCGAGGAAAAGGCGCTTTGGAACGGTGTGGTACCCGATAAAGCACCAATGCCGCCGGTCATCAGCACAGGAATCTGGTTACGACCGAAGGCATCGGAAAATCCGCGCAGGAAGCCGGCCATCATCGATTGGGCGAGTAATGCGCCTTGCTTCGACACCACGCGGCCACGTACCCCGTTTTTGCCGTCTTCGCCGGTGGCATAGGCATTCATCGGTACTTCGATCACGCCACCATCCTGGCGTACGCAGGAAAAGGTCTCGCCGCGAAAGTAGGCCCGCTCGGCACTCAAATCACCAAAGCCGGCGGCTAGCAGAAAACACTCACGCACATCGGCATGAAATCGGTTGGGTAGAATGGCTTCCTTCTTGATCCGGAACAGCACCGGCATTGGTTCTTTCTTGGCTTTTTTGCCGGTCGGGGCATCGAGGCCATTCAACAACACGCCGGTCAAAATACTGCCGGCGGGGATGAAGACATCGCTGCTGGCGTGATCACGGTTCGAGCGGCCTCGATCCTCGCTAGGGGCTGCGTCTTTGTCTTTACCATTGGACGGCTCAGCGCTTTCCTGGATGACGCGAATTTGCATCGCCGCCGGCGCTTGGTTATTGGCTCGTCCTCCTGAGACGCCGGTATTGCTAGCAGTCGGTGCGGGAATAGCGGCTTGCTCGAACACGCGGTTGAGATCGTCTTGCCCGTTGTCGAACGGCGGAAAGCTTGGGCGGCGGTTTGACGGTCTTCCCTGTGTCGTTGGCTCCACGGTAGTTTGACTGACGTCGCCGGGGTTGCCAGCCACTGCCGGTGTAGCCGCTTTGTTCTTCAACGTCTCAACTTCACCGGTGACCGCTTGAAGCTTGGCTTCATAGGCGTCGCGCTCGGCGGTGGTCCATTGTTTGAAGCGGATTTCGTCGGATTGCTGTTCGCGCTTTTGTTGTTCCTCGATAGCCGCCAGACGACGGGCTTGTTCCTCGTTCTTCTGCAGCAGATCGCGCAATTGCGCGGAAATGCCGTCGATCCCCAGCGAGCGCGGATCGCTATCGGTCAGGATGTGTTGGATGGTCGCCTGTTTGCTCAGCGGTTTGCTGACTTCCGGGGTGACGGTGGCCAGCGCGATGATGACGGCCAATACCACGGTACCGATGCTGCCGACAGCTAAATTACGTTTGGCGGCCGGACTCAAGTGTGTCCACCAGGTATCGACGCTGGCCATTACTGTTGACCTCCGCTCAGTAACGAAGGCCGTAAACTGACTGACGCCTCAGGCGATTGTCGGACCACGACATACAATTCGGTCGCTTCCTGTGGCTTCAATACCACGTTGGGCCAGACCGAAACGGCGAGCACGTCCTGTTGCGTCGTCGCGCAACTGCGTTCGTCGAACTCGAGCATCTCGCTGCCGGTATTTTTGGCAAGACCCACCAGAATCAGCCGGTCCTGGTTTTCCAAAACTTGGCCGGTTTTAATCTGCACGCGGTCTTGCAGGCAGCGAATTTGTTCCTGCGGCTTGGGTTCGCGTAACGAATAACCCGCTGGGGTCTTTTGCAACCCCAAATCCCGAAACAGCGTTTTCAGTTGGCTGATGTAAGCTTGTTCCTGTTGGCTGGAAGTCCGACTCGCGCTATCGGCGCGCTGCCATTGATTCAGCAACTGATAGCTGTCCTTGTCCAGATCAAGGTGAATTTCCCGTGCCGGAATGCGTTTGGGAATCAGGGTGAGCGACAGCGCGATGTCCT
The DNA here is from genome assembly GCF_002834115.1 of Methylomonas sp. Kb3. NCBI lineage: Bacteria > Pseudomonadati > Pseudomonadota > Gammaproteobacteria > Methylococcales > Methylococcaceae > Methylomonas > Methylomonas sp. Kb3. The sequence goes on from NZ_PIZT01000043.1 coordinate 49,858, forward strand.
GGTTGTCGCCGGGGGTGATGTATAAGGTCACCGGCGTTTCGTCGGCGGTAGCGACGTAAACGATTTTGTCTTTAGTGCTGGTTGTCGCCTGACTGGTTGTCGTGACCACTGGATGTTCGAACGGCGTGACCAGCCGATTCAAGTGGCCGACCGCAATCGGCATCAGTTCGTTGATGCCGGGTTTAACCGCAATATGCTGGGGACCGATTGATGTGGTTGATGCTGCGTTTGACGCTGCCGCTTGCTGTTTGGCGGCTTTCAAGACGCTGGCATCAACCGGCGGTAACTCAATGCCAAAGTCGGGCTGTGATGGCGATGCGGGTGACTCTTCGGCCACGGTGGTGACCGGTGGTAATATCGTCACCGGTAACTCACCGGCGGCCAAGGCACCATTGGCGAAGCAAAGAAATAACCAGGGGTGCAATAATCGTTTCATGGTTGAGCCTCATGCGGTTGGCCTTGCGTAGATTTCAAACGAGCCAGCGTTCTGGGGGTATCCGGATACACATCGATGTATTCCAATCGGGGCCGATAGTTTTTAATGACGATGATGAATTCGTAAGTACGAGGCTTCACGTCCGGTTTGGAACTGGGACCTTGGCTTTTCAGTTCGCCGCTGACGAAGACTTTATTGGTTTCGGCTTCGTAATCGACATGACGAGGCGTGAAGCTGATTGCCACCCGATCCATCTTGATGGCCTTGATTTGATCGCTCATGGCATCCAGGACACTGCGGTAAATATCCGGCGCCAATAGTGGCTCAACCGCAGTTTTCAGAAAATCGGCATTGGCCGGCGTGGTGTTGCCGAGGAGTTCGGCCAGGAATAAACCCCAGGACTCTTTGAACTCACTGGATGCCTGGCTGCGGGTGACTTCGACTTCCTGGGTCAAGGTCGGCGGCACCAGGATGATGCTACGTTCGGTGCGCCAGGCGGCCAGCGAGGTAGTCACACAAACGACGAGCAATCCAATGATGACGACGCGGCTAAACCGGTTCTCGGTCTCGTGCCCGTCCCAGGTTTGCAGAAACTCCGCCCATTTCATGGCAGAAACTGGCGGATATAAGGATTGGGGATGGTCTGCGCGCGACTGGGCAACAAACCCAGCCAATACAACGCATGTAAGGTGTAACCGTCAGGTCGGTTATCGCGGAAACGCCGGTAAAACTTGACCGCAATCAACCCCAGCGCCAGGCCGGGAATGAACTGGTCGATCAACATGCCGGTGAGCATGCTGACCATGAAGGGTACGATCTCGTCGGCGCTCCACAATAAAATATGGATCGGATCGTCGATCGATTGGGGGATGGCAACGGGTTCCATAATGACCTCCGGTTGGGATGGTCATTATTGTGAAGGGGAATTTGAGAAGGGCTTTTGCAGCTGACGACGAATTTACGCTCAGCTTTAAAAATTGACGGCCGGTTGAGCGATCTACACTTAATCGTCCCTCAGTTTGATCGCGGATGCAAAACTCCAGGAGGCTAAACTTGCTTTAACCGCACCGTCAATCGGCCATTTACAAGCCCAAATCGCTCAAACTGGCATGGTCATCGGGACGCCGGCCCAGCGGCCAGTGAAACAAACGCTGCTCTTCCTTGATCGGCAAATCGTTGATGCTGGCAAAGCGCCGTTGCATGAAACCTTGCGGATTGAATTCCCAGTTCTCGTTGCCGTAACTGCGGAACCACTGGCCGGAATCATCGCGCCATTCGTAGGCAAAACGCACGGCGATGCGGTGGTCGGTAAACGCCCACAATTCCTTGATCAAGCGATAATCCAGTTCCCTGGCCCATTTTCGCTGCAAAAATTCGCGGACTTGTTCGCGGCCTTGCGGAAATTCCGCGCGGTTACGCCAGAGCGTGTCTTCGGTATAGACCAGCACGACGCGGTCCGGGTCGCGCGAGTTCCAGGCGTCTTCGGCCATGCGCACTTTCTGCGCGGCGGTTTCACCGGTAAACGGCGGGACGGGGGCTTTGATTTCTTGGGTCATAGTATTTCTCCGTGATGAAAAGGTGATTGAGTTACGCTTGCCACATACCGGGCATCGCCACATAACCAGGCAATGCGCGAAGGCGTTGGAACCAGGCGATGATGTTGGGGTAGGCGCCGATGTCTAAACCGCCTTCTGGTGCCAGCGCCAAGTAGGGATAGACGGCAATGTCGGTGATGGAAACCGAGTCGCCGACCAGCCAGTCTTGGTTTTGCAGATGGCGGTCGATAATGTCCAGAATCTTGTCGGCGGTTTGCCGGGCTGTTGCCGTATCGATAGGACTCCCGAATTTGTGGTGTACCCGTAGCTTGGCAGGGCCGTGGAAGATTTCATTGGCGGCGGTCGATAGCCAAGCGGCGAACTGCGCAAGTTGATAGGCATCGTCCGGCCACCAAGTTTCACCGCCGTAGCGCTTGGCCAAATAGACCAAAATGGCTTGGCTGTCGCGCACGATCAGACCGTCGTCGTCCAGCACCGGCACCTGGCCGAACGGGTTGCGTTGCAAATGCGCGGCGCCGTGCTGCTCTCCGCCGCGCAAATCTACTGGCTGGGTTTGATAGGGCAAGCCCAGTAAACTGAGCAATAGGCGAACTTTGTGGCAGTTGCCGGATAGCGCCATATCGTAAAGGGTGATCATGCTGGACTCCTTCGGTTAAATGAAACTCTCAAATTGCACCCGTTCGTCGGCGATGCCGAGTTGGCGGGCTGATTGGCGCACGCTTTCGATCAGGCGGGTTGGGCCGCAGACGTAGATGACGGTATCGGCCGTTGCATGACTGAGTATGTTTGGAACGTCCAACCGGGTCGGGGTTTGCGCTTGGCTGAAATAAAACCGGCATCGCTCGGAAAACCATCGTTGCAAGTCTTTGATGAATGCCATTTCCTGCGGCGCTCGACCGGTGTAATGCAGTTGAAATGGCGTACCCCGTGCGGCCAAGGTTTCGGCCATGGCTTTGATGGGGGTGATGCCGATGCCGCCGGCAATCAACAGCGCCGGGCGTTCGTCGTCATGGAGTGGAAAATAGTTTTCCGGAAGATCAGTGTTGATTCTAGTTCCGAGTTGCCAGCCATCATGTAAGGCGCGCGATCCCCCGTCTCCGTCTCCTACCCGCAGCACCGCGATGCGGAAGCAATCCCTTTGGTCCTGTGCATCGGTCAGCGAATAGGCCCGACTGGTGATCGTACCGTCGGGCAGCGCGATCGGCACGCGCAAATGGGCGCCGGCTTGGTAAGTGGGGAATGGCCCGCCATCGGCATGGCGCAATTCGTAGGCGCGAATGCTTGGCGTTAATTGACGAATCCCGCTGATGGTCAAGGGCAATGTGCCATTTCCCAACACGACGGGTGTTTGCGGTGCTGCCGTATAGGTTTGTTGCAGCCGCCGGGTTTGCTCCAACAGTGCTTCGACTTCGCGTTGGCTGTAACGCGGGGTAATGTATTTCGGGCAATTCCAATCGAAGGCCTCGACTCGAATCACGATGCCGCGTTCCACTGGAGCGCGAAAGTCGGGTAATTCCAGCTTGGACAATAATTCCGGCTCGTTAAGTTCGTGGACCACTCGCGCTCGGCCCCAGATTTTCAGACGTTGCCGTCCGGGGTAGTCCATCAGCAACAGGCTCATCCGGTCGTCGCCGCGTAAATTGCCGACCGAAAGGTATTGGCGGTTGCCGCTGAAATCGGCATATCCGATGGTTTGTTCGTCCAACACTTTCAAGAACCCAGCCGGCCCGCCGCGGTGCTGAACGTATGGCCAACCGCTCTGACTCACGGTGGCTTGATAAAAGCTGTCGCGTTCGGTGATGAATGCCTGTTCGAAGTCGCTCAGCGCCACCGTTTCGGCTTCGCCGAGTTCGGCTGCTCGATATGCCGTGCGGCTGCCCATTTCGGCTTGTACCGCTTGTACATCGGGTGTGAAACTGATTTTGGCAAAAGCACGGGCCATAGCCTTTACTCCGGATGAGGTGAAACGTTTAGGGTTACTCTGACATATTCATTAGTCGAGTTGAATAGTCATAATTTGCAATACCTTATTCCATTCAGTGCAAGAATCCGGACTCAAGTTCGTCCCTGAACTTGGTTCGGCATCAGGATTACGCGGCCTGTTTCAGGGTCACTTTCGGGAAGTCAATCTCGACTCGGCTAGCTTTGCCCAAGATATTGGTCAAGATATTCATGCCGACATGCGTAATCACCTCGACGATGTCAGCCTCATTGAAACCGGCGTCACGCATCGCTTGCAGTTCGGTATTGGTCACTTCGCCTTTGTGTTCGACCAGGGCGCGGGCGAATTTGACCGCCACCGCCGCCTTGGCATCCTGGCTGGTACCAGCGCGGTTGGCCTCGATTTCCGCCCCGTTCAAGCCGGCTTTGCGGCCGATGGCGGTATGGGCGGACAGGCAGTACTCACATTGATTCTGCTGCGCCAAGGCCAGCGCGATGCGCTCACGGGTAGTAGCGTCCAGCGAGCCATGGTTGGCGATGTGATGCAAACCGAGGAAAGCTTTCAGCGCATCCGGCGAGTGGGCGAATACCCGTAAGAAATTAGGCACCATACCCAGTTGATCCTGGATGGCTTCAAACAGGGCACGTTGTTCGATGTTGGCTGTTTCGTTGCTGATGGTGGTAATACGGCTCATGATATTTCTCCAAAAAATGAAAGGGGTTTTCGTTTGCCTGAATGAAATTCAACAGGCGGGTACAGTGTGATCTATTGCGAAATAATAAAGAATATCTAAAATATTTAATTAACTATTCCGACAAGTGGAATTAATGATGGACAGATTGCATTTGATGAACGTGTATGTGGCAGTAGTCGAAGCCGAAGGCTTTGCCGGCGGCGCGCGCAAGCTACAAATGTCGCCACCCGCCGTGACGCGGGCAGTAGCGGCTTTGGAGGAGCGATTGGGGGTTAAGTTGCTGAACCGTACCACCCGCTATGTGCGGATGACCGAGGCCGGCCAGAAATATTACGAAGACAGCAAGCGCGTCATCGCCTTGGCCGACGAAGCCGACGATGCGGCGCTGGGCATCAACGCCGAACCGCGTGGCCAACTCACACTGACTGCCTCGGTATTGTTTGGGCGTTTGTTCATCATGCCGGGCATTGTCGAGTATTTACGCCGCTATCCGACGGTGGAAGTCAACGCCTTGTTCGTCGACCGGGTAGTCAACATGCTGGAGGAAGGTGTGGATGTGGCGATACGCATCGGCGATTTGCCCGATTCGTCGTACCGGGCATTGCGGGTGGGTTCGGTTAGGCGGGTAGCGTGTGCCTCGCCGGAGTATCTGGCCGAACATGGCATCCCGCAAACGCCGGAAGATTTAGCCAAGCATCGAATCATCTTGGCGCGCGGCTTGAATCCGAACAATGAAATACGCTTTCAGTACGATGGGCAGGCGCAGACGATCAAATTGCAACCGGTATTGAGTGTCAGTGACAACGATTCGGCAGCCAGCGCCGCCATGGCTGGACTGGGCATTACCCGTTTGCTGAACTATCAAATCGCCGAACCGCTGCGCACCGACCAACTGAAAATCGTGCTGGGCGACTACGAAAGCCCGCCGGTTCCCGTGCATATCCTGCACCGCGAAGGCCGTCATTCCTCTGCCAAAATCCGTTCGTTCGTCGATTTAATGGCTAAAAGGCTGCGGGCAGAATTGGCCTTGAATTGACGAACGGTTGTTAGCTTTTCCGGAACGTTCCGGGCGATACGCCAAAGTGACGTTTAAAGGCTTTGCTGAATGCCGGCACCGACTCGTAACCGCATTTTTCCGCCACGCGCTCCACGGTCATATTCGGCTCCATTAACCAGTGAGCAGCGATTTGCAAGCGCCATAGTGTCAGATAACCGATGGGCGAATGGCCGATCAAGGCAGCAAATTTCTCCGATAACACCGACTTGGAAACGCCGGCCTTGGCGCATAGTTCGCTGAGCGTCCAGGCATGCCATGGAGACTCATGGATCAGGGTCAACGCATTGGCCAGGCGTTTGTCCTGCATGGCGGCAAACACGCCCTCGCGCACCAAATCTTGCTCGATGCAATGACGAATCGCCAAGACGAATAAACTATCGCATAAGCGCTCCACGACTGAATCACTGCCGAAACGCGGCGCCGAGGTTTCGCCAATCACCAATTCGAGTAACCGCGTCAGAATCATTCCAGCTTGGCTTTGCCGGATCACGATTTCGGCAGGCAGCGCTTGCCACAACAGGGATTTTGGGGCAGCCAGTTGGATTTCGCCGCACACGAAACCCACGTCACCTGCAGCCCACGGGGTCATTCGGGTGTCGCAATCGTTATCCGGTAAATCCTCGGCGCTATACGACAGAAAATGCCGCGCGGCATGCGGCAAAAACAGAATCAAATCGCCGGTATCCAGTGGCAATGGCTCAGGCCAGCGCGGCGAGTGGACAAAGCCGCGTCCCTTGCTGACCAAGTGAAACCATACCGAGGTGTCCGAGTTATGGTCCATCAACCAACGCCCGCACACCCCACCGGAATAGACCAATTTGGCGTGCAGATTCAATCCATTAATCAACGGGGTCAAGGCATCCATCGTTTACTCCCGGAATATCGGACAAGTACGCCGGAAGTGTGCGCATGGGATGAAGCAATGGTTTTTCTTAACCTATCCCCGTCGAAACGAATTCGCATCGGCATTACACCTCATGTTTTTAAATTAAAGGAGAGACAGCATGTCCCAATTCAAAATACATTCTATCCAGACAGCGCCTGCCATTGCACAACCACTGCTGGAAGGATCATTAAAAAAATACGGCTTCGTGCCCAACCTGCACGGCGGTTTGGCCGAAGCGCCGGCGGCTTTGAAGTCTTACATCGAATTGACGGCCTTGTTTGATCAGACATCGTTTAGCCCGACCGAACAGCAAGTCATTTTGCTGGCTATCAGCGTCGAAAACCATTGCACCTACTGTGTTGCCGCGCACTCGATGATCGCCAAACACATGGCCAAGGCCGATCCGGCGATCGTCGAAGCCCTGCGCAACGGCAAACCGCTATCGGATGCCAAATTGGACGCTCTGGCCAGTTTTAGCCGCGCAGTGGTGAAAAACCGCGGCGTAGTTTGCGGGCAAACCCTGGACAAATTTATCACGGCAGGCTACAGCCGGGCGCAGGTATTGGAAGTGTTGCTGGGCGTGGCGTTCAAAACCTTGAGCAATTACACCAACCATATTATCCATGCTCCGCTGGATACCGCTTTTCAGGCCGAAGCCTGGGAAGAGCCCGCGCAATGCAGCAGTCGGCAGTGCGCTTGATTGTTTGACTTATAAATAGGTAAACACCATGAAAGTAAAACAAACCGCAGTGGTTTTATTGGAACTGCAAAACGACTTTCTAACTGAAGGCGGCAAACTATACCCGTTATTGAAGCCGGTATTGGAAACCTACGATGTCAAAGCCAACCAAAACGAGTTAATCCGGGCGGCACGGGCTAGCGGTATGCTGATCGTGCATGTGCCTATCAGCTTTTCGACCGATTATCGGGAAATGGGCGATGCGCCATACGGTATTCTGCAAGCGGTAAAAAATGCCGGTGCCTTGATCAAGGATACTTGGGGCAGCGCGATTGCCGACGGTGTCGATATTCAAGCCGACGATATTGTCGTTGAGGGTAAATCAGGCATCGATGCCTTCGCCGGCACGCATCTGGATTTCGTTTTACGATCGCACGGCATTACCGCCATTGCCCTGGCTGGACAACTAACCAATATTTGTATCGAATCCACGATGCGCGCCGCTTACGACAAAGGGTATCGCGTGTTCGGGATTACCGATGCCAGTGCCACTATCGGCTTAGAGCAGTACGACGCTTCCATCGAACACAACTGGCCAATGTTCAGCGAGCCGATGACCCATAACGTATTCCTGGATCGAGCGGCAGCATAAGCGCATGCCAGGATGCGTCACTTCTTTCGCGTTGGCGCATCTTAGTTTTTTTATACCTAAACATTAAATCAGGAGTAACACCATGCCACTTGTACAAATCAAAGGCATCAGCGGCTATTTGTCGCTACAACAAAAACAGGACATCATCAGCAAAGTCACTGATGCTATCGTGTCGGTGGAAGGCGAAGGTCTGCGTCCGGTCACTTGGGTATTGATCGAAGATGTCGCTTCAGGCGAATGGGGTGTCGGCGGGCAACCGGTCACTACCGACGATCTACGGTCAATGAGGGTTGGTAACCCGTAAATTCAGGGTTTTGAGTGCGGCGGAGTCTTCGCCGCCTCAGCCGTTTGCCAACTCTAAATAGCGCTGCCAGTCCTGATAGGTATCCACGTCCCATTGACTATCCAGTTCGTAAACCTTCAAGTCCAAGGCGTTGGCTCGGCGGCGGGTGACCGACATAACCTGGTCATGCCCCCAGGTCATGTCGCTAAACAGTCTCGGTTTTAACTCGTTTAAGCCGATCATGACGTAACCGCCATCGTCGGCCGGTGCGATGACTGCGTCATGCTCTGCGTGTAACTTTACCAATGCTTGATGTAAATCATCGACGCTAAGACTGGGGCAGTCGCAACCCATCAGCACGGCGTGTTGGTATCGGCCCAAGGCATCATCGAAGGCGTGCTGCATGCGTTCGCCCAAATCGTCGCCCTGCTGTGACTTTAGGGTAAGCGGATAGCGGTGCGCGCAATCCTGAAAATAGTCATGGCTGGTATCCGGTGCGCAATGCAGTTCGACCGGACACAACGGCTGTCGAAAGGCCCGATCTAGCGTCATAGTGGTTAGCTGCCGATGGGCTTGCGCGGCTTGTTCCGCAGTCAATGCCGGTTGCAACCGGGTTTTGACCTGACCGGGAACCGGCGCTTTGCAAAAAATCAGCAGTACGCATTCGGTGAATGGATAGGTCATGGTTCAACGCTTGCGCAACGGTCGAAACGGCATGGCTAATAACTGCAAGAAAGCCAACTCTTGTCGGTCGCGAAACCCGTTCAAGCCAATAGCCATCGCGGTTTGCGGTTGCTGTGATCGATGGCGGTAGGTCTTGAACAGACGGTCCCAACACGACAAGGAAAAGCCGTAATTGCTGTCTGTTTCCTGTTGCCGGGCGGAATGATGAATCCGGTGCATGTCCGGCGTGACCAATAGATAACGCAGTATCCGCTCGGCCAGCGGCGGCAGGCTGACATTGCCGTGATTGAACAGCGCGCAGCCATTCAGGATGATTTCGAACGCGATGACGGCCAGCGGGGCGGCGCCGAGTATAATCACCAGCAAAACTTTGTAAGCCATGGACAGCATGATCTCTAAGGGATGAAAGCGCACCGCGGTGGTGGTATCGAAATCAAGGTCGCTGTGATGCACCTGATGCAGACGCCAGAACCATTGCCAACGATGGGCCGCGACATGCTGCGCGTAAATCGCCAAATCCAGTAACAGCAGGCTGAGCGAAATGTTCAGCCAATCGGCTACGGGCAGGTTGTTGAACAGGCCAAGCTGTTGTTCCACTGCCCAGTTCGCGGCCAACCAGGCCGCCGCGCCGATGCTGATGCGCATCACACCGACATTCAATGCCGCCAAACCGAGATTGATAGCCCAGCGCTGGCTGCGCGGGAGGCTCAAATGCCGGGTAGGACTTAGCGCTTCCCAAATCGCCATCAACAACAAAATGCCGATAAACAGGCCAAAGCGCAGTATGACTTCCATCATCGTCTCCCGTAATAACGCATGGCCAGATCATCGGGATCGGCACCGAAAAAGTACATTAAGCGCAGTCGCCACATCAGCAGGATGGTTTTCAATATACCGTGCTGTTGCCAGCGCCGTGCCGAAGTTTGCACGTTGGCGTTTAAACAACAGGGTTTACCAAGTTTTTTAAGCTTGCTGCTGATGGCAATATCTTCCATCAACGCCATCGCCGGAAAGCCGCCCACCGTTGCAAATACTTGCCGAGTCATGAACAACGCTTGGTCGCCGGTGGCAATGCCGGTCAGCCGCGAGCGCTGATTCATCATGAAGGCTATCAGTTTGAAGATGGGCTTGGGGTTGTCGAATGCCGCATCGAAACGTCCCCAGTGGAAACCTTCGGCCACGGCCTGGCTTATCAAATCAATCGCATTATCCGGCAATCGGGTATCGGCATGTAAAAACAGCAGAATCTCCGCCTCAGCTTGTAAAGCACCCACATTCATTTGGATGGCCCGACCGCGAGCAGCGAGTATGATCTTATCGACCAGAGATTTCGCAATCTCCGGGCTGTCATCATGACTGCCGCCGTCAACTAGTGCTTAATTCCGTAAGTTAGCGATAGTATTTCGTAATTGCGCACCGCGGACC
>NZ_PIZT01000022.1:0-24978 GCF_002834115.1 Methylomonas sp. Kb3
TGCATCGAACGCTCCTTGGAAATGGTGATTGGCCTGTTGGGGATATTGAAGGCCGGTGGGGCTTACGTGCCGATGGAGCCTAATTCGCCAAGGGAGCGGATTGCTTACCAACTGCAAGATACCGGGGCTAAGCTGTTGGTGACCAAGGCCCAGTTGATGTCAACGCTGCCTGAAGCCGAAATCGCCTGGGTTGGTATCGATAGCGAGTGGCCGGAAATCGAGAAATGCTCGAAAGGCAATCCCAATGTGACCGCCTTTGCCTCACAACTTGCCTACGTCATCTACACCTCGGGTTCGACGGGACTGCCTAAGGGGGTGATGATCTCTCATCGGGAAGTATTGCGCTTATTTGCGGCGACCGAACGGCAATTTCGGATCGGCTGCCAAGATGTCTGGACAATGTTTCATTCCTTCGCCTTCGATTTTTCGGTCTGGGAGATCTGGGGAGCGCTGTTATATGGCGGACGCTTGGTGATTGTGCCGCATTGCGTCAGCCGTTCGCCAGACGAGTTTAGACTCTTGCTGAAGCAGGAGAAGGTGACGGTGCTCAACCAAACGCCATCGGCGTTTTTGCAGTTGATGCATACCGACGCGCAGCAGGCCGATAGTATCGAGAGCTTACGCTTGGTCATTTTCGGCGGCGAGGCGTTGGAACCTTACAAATTAAAATCCTGGTTCGAACGTTACGGCGACCAGCGTCCGCAATTGGTCAATATGTATGGTATTACCGAAACGACGGTTCATGTCACCTACCGCGCATTGACGATGCAGGATGCGGAAGCCGCCGCTAGTCCCATCGGCAGGCCGATTGCTGATTTACAAACCTACTTGCTGGATGCATCGCTCAATCTTTGTCCTGTCGGTTGCGGTGGCGAATTGCATGTCGGTGGCGCGGGGTTGGCGAGAGGCTATCTGAATCGGCCAGAGCTGACGGCGGAACGCTTTATTCCTAATCCATTTGGAAAGCCTGGTAGTCGACTCTATAAGTCTGGCGATCTGGCCAAATACCCGGTTGACGGCGACATGGAATATCTGGGCCGCATCGACCATCAAGTCAAGATCAGAGGTTTCAGGATAGAGCTGGGCGAAATCGAGGCGCAGTTGCTGGCGCATCCCGAAGTCAAGGAAGCTGCGGTGTTGGCGCGGGAAGATCAGCCGGGCGACAAGCGTCTGGTGGCCTATCTGGTGGCAGACTCATTCGGCAGTTTGCCGATCGACATCCTGAAAACCTATCTGAGACTAGCCCTGCCGGACTACATGGTGCCTAGTGCCTTCGTGGTGCTGGACGAAATGCCGCTGACGGTTAACGGCAAATTCGATAGAAAGCGCTTGCCGGCCCCGGACACGGCAGTTTGCCGATCGACATCCTGAAAACCTATCTGAGACTAGCCCTGCCGGACTACATGGTGCCTAGTGCCTTCGTGGTGCTGGACGAAATGCCGCTGACGGTTAACGGCAAATTCGATAGAAAGCGCTTGCCGGCCCCGGACATGACTGAACAGTTGGTCAAACAATATGAGCCCCCTAGAACAGAGGTCGAGCACGTTTTGGTCGGTATTTGGCAAGATTTGCTGGGAGTCGAGCGGGTCGGAAGAAATGATGATTTTTTCGAGCTTGGTGGGCATTCACTACTTGCAGTGCAATTAATTTCGCGGTTACGCACCCGGCTTGGAATAGAGATTCCATTGCGCATCCTTTTTACTAAATCGATTTTACGAGACTTCGCAATCGAAATTATCGATACGATACCCCGAAATCAATCAAATTTAGTAGCAATTAGACCGGAAGGAATTACGTGTCCATTATTCATGATACATCCACGGGGAGGACAGATCGATTATGTCAGAGCTTTAGCGCCGTGGTTATCCAATGATCGCCCTCTTTACGGATTGCATGCTATAGGTTTAATAGAAGGAGAAACACCGATTGCGGTGATGGAAGACATCGCGACACGATACTTACATGAAATTCGTTCTATTCAGAAAATAGGGCCTTATTGCTTGGCCGGCTATTCTTCTGGTGGAATGATTGCTTACGAAATTGCAAATCAATTGATTAAATGTGGCGAGCAGGTACTTTATTTAGGATTAATTGATACCCCGGCAGGATATAACATCGAAAACTATTTGGATGATTTTAATGAATGTGTTGTTTTTGAAAGGGAGTTGATTAGTAGCGGCATAGTTACAAATCCTGAAGAAGTAAAAGAAATTAATATGTTGTCTGCTTTTAATGAATTTAATATTTTGTTGAATTATGTTCGCTCAAGGCAGCTAATACCCCAGGATCTTGATCAAGAAACTGTAAAACGCTACCTCAAAGTCTGTTATACGACAGACAAAGCGCTACAGGAATACGCTCCAAAGCCTATTTCTGTTCCGATTACATTATACGCCGCTTCAGACGAGAACAATTCATTTGATATTGCGATTGGTTGGGAGTCGGTAATGGGAGGTAATTTGAAAGTCGTGCCGATTGATGGAGATCATAGAACAATATTAGATAGACCTAATATTGAGTGGTTAGGGAAAGCAATTTCAGAGGCATTAGCTTGTGTCAATTAATTTGATGTCATTAAAAATTTAATGAAGACATGGGGGAAGTTGGGTCGGTAGTCGTCTTCTAAGCAGACAGGAATGCAGTGGCATTTTTAACTGTATTTTAAGTTGGCATTCACTACATTCATTACCGAGATTAACCATGAGTTATTTAGTAATCTACAACGATTTCACAACAAATAGTAAGAAACTTTCAGCAAGTACTAAAGCCGATTATCGTCATACCTTTAAAGCAGTTGTGTATCTATGTGCCATGTTAAGTACGACGCCTGTATTTGCGGAGGACGAGGTATATAATTTCAATATTTCCGCTGGCGATATGACGGCAGCGCTAAATAAATTGGCAGAAACCGCTAATGTTGAACTTAACTATCCGGCATCAGTGGCCAACGAGTTGAAATCGAATGGATTAAGAGGCAATTACACGGCAGAACAAGCGTTACAGCAGCTTTTGAAAGGGAGTGGGCTGAATTATAGGTTATCCGGGGGTAATTCGATTACGATAGAGAGACAACTGGAGCCGCAATCGAATGTGCCGACAGCAATGGCTGTCGTTACAGTGACCGGCAAAGCCGTCAACGATGCAACCGATCCATACAATTCGGATTACAGTCTACCTAATGCCTCCACTGCGACCAAGACGGATACGCCTATCATGGAAACGCCTTTTTCGGTGCAGGTAGTGCCAAAACAAGTGCTTGAGGATACTCAAAGCGTAAGGTCTACCGACGCTTTGGATTATGTCAGTGGCATGTATCGTGCTAGCGGTTCGGGTGATTACTTAGACTGGTCAACCCGAAGAGGGTTTAATAATTTCCCTGTTGGGGACTATCGCGATGGAATGCCTCTGCCGTTGGGAGATTTTATAGTGGGTGGTCGAGATTTGGCCAATACGGAGAAGGTTGAAGTTTTAAAAGGGCCTGCGTCTTTGCTCTATGGAATGGCGGTGCCTGGTGGCGTAGTGAATTATGAAACTAAAAAGCCTTTGTCAACACCCTATTATTCATTGCAACAGCAATTCGGTTCTTATGACTTTTATCGCACAACAGTTGATGCCACGGGGCCGATTAATGATGATAAGTCCTTATTGTACCGATTCAATTTAGCTTATAAAGACACAAACTCCTTTCGGGATATGGTTAATAGTGAGCGCGTATTCGTTGCGCCAACGGTAACTTGGAATATCAGTCCTAGTACGCAGGTGAACTTTGAAATGGAATATGACACTGGACATGTGGTGTTTGATCGAGGAATACCAGCAATAGGAAATCGTCCTGCTAATTTGCCTCGCAGCCGATTTCTAGGAGAAGCAAACCCTCCAACCAAGTATGAGACGCTAATGTTGGGCATAAATTGGTCTCATGCCTTCAATGACAATTGGACCTTCAATCATCGGTTTAACATGGTTCATGCTGGTGTTGACCAAATCGCCACTTTCCCTACTCTCATCGACCCTACTACGGTTAACCGGTTTGGAGCTCATTCCACTTATAATATTCACGACAACGCAATGTATTTCAATAGCATAAATCTAACCGGTCACTTTTCAACTTTGGGGCTAAAGCATACTTTGCTATTAGGGGGTGATTACTATAGAAAGAGCTTGGATAATTTAATAGCCAATTTTTTTGGCTCTGATGTAAATATTTACAATCCAATTTATCTTGGATCTAGTATTGCTGACGGTGCACCTGTCCTTAACCTCGATTCTCAGAATGATTGGTTTGGCTTGTATCTTCAGGATCAAATCAAACTGCCATTTAACTTGAATATGCTGGCTGGATTTCGTTACGACAGTGCTGAGAGTAGTCTTACTATAAATAACGGTACTCCGACCAGGAATTCTCGGCAAGATAGCTTGACACCTAGAGGGGGCTTAGTGTGGCAACCAGTTCCAGAGCTTAGTCTCTATGGTAGTTATACGGAAAATTTCAGCGGAATTAATGGTGGAGGGCTAGGGGGCTCGATACTCCCACCGGAATCTGCTCAGCAATGGGAGTTAGGGATGAAAACTGAGTTGTTCGATAAACGGTTTTTGGCTACTTTGGCTTGGTTTGATCTTACTAAACAAAATGTCGCTGTTTTCAATGGCAATACCGGCTTCTCAGAGGCAATTGGAGAGGCCCGGAGCGCGGGGTTGGAATTGGATGTCAAGGGTGAAATTTTGCCTGGTTGGAATGTGATTAGCGCCTATGCCTATACACCCGATGCAACAACTACTAGAGGTAATGCAAATGAAGTAGGTCAACGCTTTCAGGGTGTGCCTAGGCATGGTGGTAGTTTGTTTACCAGTTACGAGCTACAAGCTGGGATCTTACAAGGCTTGAAATTTGGCGGTGGCGTTATTGTTCGCAGCTCACAGCATACTGACTCGAATACCAATACCGCGATATTACCGGGCTATTCGACTGTGAATTTGTTGACTAGTTATTCTTGGAAAGTAAATGGAAGCAAGCTGACTACACAGTTGAATGTCAATAATCTGCTTGATAAGCCTTATTATCCTGCTTCGTTTGGTCGAGACAGCATTGAAGTAGGGGCGCCACGGACGTTTATGGGATCGGTGAGGGTGGAGTATTAATGGCTAATGTAAGTTTCGTGATACGGGCCGGCAACGTTTAATATAGGGCGTGTGGATTTGTTGTTAGGGAGTAACCGGTGATGGTGATTTAAAAATAATTTGTTTTATATTGTTTTCGAAAAACGGCTGTCATCGGTTGATTAATTATTGCTTGTCAAAAACAGATAAAAAATAAAATAGATGAGAGCTTCTTCGGTTTGTAAAAAAAGAAATAGGTTGGCCAGGTCTTATCAGTTAATGTCCGAATATACAAGCTTGATGGGTGGGTTCGTTTCTGCAGAAAAAAAGCCTACAAGGTATGAATATTGTTCAAAGTGGTTTGAGTATCAGTTTCTAGATCATTATTTTGCTGCAGTCCCACCATGGCGATGTTTTGTGAGAAAGTTTTCTGGCTTGAGAACACTTCCGGATTTTTGCGTTGTTGGTCCAATAAAAGGTGGAACAAGCGATTTGGCTGTTAATATTATGCTGCATCCGCATATTATGCCTCCATTGGCAAAAGAGTATTACAGTTCGGACATAGATAAATTGAGAATATTATATCCAACAGAAAAGCAAAGAAATAATCATGCTTTGGTAAATGGTGGGGTTATGTGTCCGTTTTTAGCTCCTTATCTGAATTGGATGGAGTTTGTTCATAATTTCTCAATTGCAAAGCCAAATGCCAAAATAGTGCTTACTCTAAGAGATCCGGTTGATAGGCTTTACTCACATTGGAAGTGGGAGGTATTTCAGTCCGGTAAAGAGCGAGTAGAAGGTCTTCCGTTTTTAAGTACATTTTCCGCGTATGTGGATAAAGCGCTATCGCTATTTCCCGAATATCCAATGTACACTGTATGTCGCTCGGAGCCGTTGCAAACAAGTATTTACTGGAAGGCTGTGAGTTTTTGGATTGAATGTTTTGGAAGAGAAAATGTATTGGTGCTGGATATTGAAAGCTATTTCTTGGATAAGAGCCGATTTTTAAATGAAATATATGATTTTGTTGGTTTGCCACAGTTTCATATTCCAAGTGGGGGGGATAGGGTCAACGAAAATCCTATTGAGCTTTCTCCTCCGGATCAGGAAAGTCTTCTCAAATTGACGGCTTTTTTTGAGTCGCATAATCAAAAACTATGGGGCTTACTAGGCAAAGAATTTAATTGGTCAAAGTGATGTCTTCAACGAATTATAGTCAAACGCATAAATCACTATAATACTTATTTTTCACAAAAACATCTCAATCCAATATTTGGCGAATCTTAAGGAGCCTGAAAACTCTTTCCATCCTTCAGCAATAATGATTTTAATACAAATTTTGTTTGCGGTTTGAGTATGGGTTATAGCTTTTAGTTTAATTTTTTGATAAAAATTAATCGGGTGTTTTCTGATGTGGTCAGGAACAATAACTCACCTACATCCAGCGTGTTTTCTGATGGTCGCACCGTCTTACGGGATTTCACTTGCGGCGGCTTGACGTCATCATTGTGAATGAGTGCTTGTGAATTGTAAGTTTAAATAATTTTAAATTATGGCGTGGTAAATATTGACTTATGGATTGACCGATCAGATTTTTTTAACTATAAAAACTATCTTTATTTCTGGTCGCTATTAAATACCCTTGAACGCGTCAAAGCCCAACGTTTCGTGCGAGAACCCGACCGCAGGCGCTATGTGGCTGCTCACGGCAAGCTTAGGCGAATTTTGGCGACTTATTTACGAATACCGCCGGATACAATTGCTTTAGCGACGCATGAGCATGGCAAGCCTTTTATTGTCGGCGATGAAAGGCATGGTATTAAATTCAATATGGCTCATTCCGGCGATTTTCTTTTGGTTGGCGTCAGTAGCGGCTACGACATTGGCGTCGATATCGAAGTGTGGTCGGACAGTGTCGATTATGAAGCGGTTCTCGATCTGTGTTTCGCCGATGCCGAGCGTTACTTTTGGAATACTTTACCCGTGGAACAACGGCAGGCGTTTTTTTATCGACTGTGGACACGCAAGGAAAGCTTTGTTAAGGCTGTCGGCTTAGGTCTTGGGTTAGATGTTGCGCAGGTGGTTACCGCCCCCGGTGGGCCGAGTCGGTTTTTATCGTTGCCAAGTGGGTGCGGTGAGCCGGGAGACTGGAGTTTGACGGATCTGGAATTGGCGACCGGTCTTAGCGGGGCTTTGACTATTTCGGGGGGGGATTGTCTGGCCAATATCACCTATAAGAGGCTGTGAATACCCAAGCTTGTTGAGGGTACATCCTTGTATCGGCATCGATTCGATGCTCTGTTCCAATATTGTGCTGACAAAATCGTTTGCTAGTTCAATCCTGCTTGCTGCATATGCTGGCGCAGACTTAACGGGCGCATGTCTGTCCACACTTCCTTGATGTAATCCAGGCATTCTTGTTTGAGGCCTTTTGGGCCTTCTGCTCGCCAGCCGCCTGGGATGTCTTTATATTCCGGCCAGATGGAGTACTGCTCTTCGTCATTGACAACGACCTGATAAATCGTAGTGTCTTCCTCGTCCCAACTCATCTTTTTCTCCGTGGTTCAGGTGCAAAAAAAGTAAAGCTGCGTGCTTTACATATTAAAATCTTCAATTAAGAAGACGACCTAAACCTTCTTTATCCTCAGTCGTTGCTGAAATCGGCCTGGTGAATTTTAAATTGCTTGCGGCAATGCAAAAGGGCTCTAGCTAAAAGTTTTTCTACAGCGCTATCGGAAATATTCATTTCAATGGCTATTTCGGCGTATGTCATGCCGTAAACACGATTCAAAATAAATGCTTCTCTGGCACGATCTGGTAGTTCGTCAACGATATTGGAAAAGATCGATAGTTTTTCATTGACGATTGCTAGATGCTCAGTCGAAGGTAGTTCGTCACAAATAGTCAGCGTAGGGTCTGTGTTGTTTAGATGTTTCTCAATGACTTTTCGGTGTTTGATATGGTCATAAGCTAAGTTCTTAGCTGTTTGAAATAGGAAGCCACGTGGGTGTTCGATAAGCTGCTTGCGAGCTTCCCTGGAAAATATAATGAAACATTCCTGCACGAGTTCTGCGGCGATATCTGGGCAATCAACAATACGCGATAAATGAAGTTGTAGTTCCGATTGATGGTTGATGTACACAGATTCAAAATTCATGCTCAATATCCTATTTGGTTGCTTTGCCGCCTTCTTAGTCAACTGTATTGACGTGGGTGGCAAAGAGTCGCATGGCTAGATTGTTTGGTTAAGGATGAGTAATTTTCAGGACTAAAAGTGGTTACCGTTTAAGTAGAGTTTTTGCATCAAGATTCAAACGATATCCCATTAGTTTAGCAATAATAAGGCCATCCATTAATATCCATAAGTTTCAGGAAGTTGTTCTTGCCTGGGCGAGAGGATTTGGCGGAAAGTGTGTGAAATGGCGCATCAGGCGGGTTATATGACACAGCTTAATTATCGCGATTGACTTGCTTCTCCAGATTCAAATTCAGTCAAATTACTTTCTTTTTGTCAGCAGGCGGGTGTGATTTACTAAATTAGCTGGGGTTATTTCGTGTTCAAAGCGTCTTCTAAAGGACATGGATGTCAGGCTTATTCATGGATACACGTTCAGGCATTTTTTATTGGCTGCGATCATGACGGAATGGTCGGAGTGCCCCTGATTCTTTAGCTGGCCGTTTGATTTAGGCAGCGCAAAAAATGCTAGGTAGTTCGTTGCAATTGCTATGAGCGAGGTGTTTTTGTCTATAACGATTACTGTCTGTCAACGGTTTAGCAATTAATAACGGAGTCACTATGCTGCTATTTTTATGGCGTTCATCATGGATCACTATCACAGCTGTGTTATCGACCGGTGTTACTAGTGGTCTAAGTAATGCCGCATTAATTGCATTTATTAATACCAGTCTAGTTGGTCAAATGAATATCCCGCACGCCATTTGGTGGTTCGCTGGATTAGCATTCACCGTATTAGCCAGTCGGACCGCGTCCCATTATTTGTTAAATCAATTCAGTACGCAACTGGTCCGAGATCTGCGGCTTCGTATTAGCCGGTTAATTTTGAATGCACCGTATCCAAATTTGCAAAAGATGGGGAAATCAGCACTCCTCAGCCATCTCACTGAAGACGTTAATGCTATCGCAAGCGCCAGCGAGCTTTTTCCTGTGCTCTGTATCAATTTCGCCATTCTCATTGGTTGTATGGCGTATTTGAGTTGGTTGTCTTGGCAATTGGCTCTGGTGCTAGCCGGCATCATTCTGTTTGGTGTGACGACCTTTAATTTGTTTAAAAATATACCGGTCAGATCCGTCCTCAACACACGTGATGAATACGATGTACTAAGCAGAGGCTTTACGGCGTTGACCGAGGGTGTTCGCGAGCTAAAACTTCATCGCCGTAGAAGTGAGGCGTTTGTTTCACAATCGCTTTCCAACAGTGCAGAAGCGTATCGGCAGCATTCATTTCGCGCGACTGTCGCCTATTTGTGGCTGAACCAATGGGTTCAATTACTCTACTATTTGACGATTGGGGCGATTTTATATGCCTTCCCTATTTGGCAAACCCTGACACAAGAAATCATCAGTGGCTATGTTGTAGTGTTTTTATTCATGATGTCGCCTCTGACCATCGTGACGAATAGTTTGCCAGCTTTTAGTCGCGCAAAAGTTTCGTTGGATCGAATTTTGAAACTCGATGAAAAACTGGTTGAACAAAGCCTTGCTGAACGGCTGGCCAAATTAGCGGTACAGAAAAGCTTTACTTCATTGACCCTCTCTGGAGTTACTCATAGTTTTCATCGTGAAAAGGAAAACCGGAATTTCACATTAGGCCCAATAGATCTTGAATTTCATCCGGGGGAGTTGGTATTTCTCGTGGGTGGCAATGGCAGCGGCAAAACGACATTGGCAATGCTGTTGATCGGTCTTTATCATCCAGCGCGCGGCATGATTTCATGGAATGGCTGCCCTGTCGATGCAGGCAATCGCGATGCTTATATGCAGAACTTTTCAGTGATATTCTCTGACTTTTATCTATTTGACGAGTTGTATGGTGTAGATGTGGAACAGCGCCGAGGTGCCGTGGACGATTATTTGCAGCGTTTGCACCTTAACCATAAGGTAGAAATTGTCAATGGTCAGTTTTCTTCAGTGAGTCTGTCCCAAGGACAACGCAAACGTCTAGCGTTATTGGTGGCTTATTTGGAGGATCGACCTTTTTACGTGTTTGACGAATGGGCTGCCGACCAAGATCCGGAATTTAAACATTTGTTCTATACCGAACTATTACCTGCGCTAAAAGCTCAAGGCAAAACGATTTTGGCGATCACGCACGATGAAAAGTATTTCTATTTGGCTGATCGATGTATCAAGCTGGATGAAGGCAATATTGCTGCGATTGAATACCCTAAGGGATATTCCGAACACGTAGCGGTAAACTCTGAATGGCAGCGTGCTGCTCAAGCAGAGGCTTCAATTTCTTGACGAGGGTAGACGGCGGCAATGGCTAAGCAAAAAAAATGGCTACGTATTGGGCTTGGCTCGATTGGATTATTCGTTGTTGCGGGTGGCTTAGGTTATCATTGGTGGTTGCAATCATTACCGGTTTTGGACGGCGAATTCAAATTGGCCAAATTGTCTTCGTCGGCAAGTGTAGATACGGATCCTCACGGTATTCCGCTCATCAACGCCAGTAACCGAATTGATGCGGCGCGCGTTCTAGGTTATGTCACTGCCCGTGATCGTCTGTTTCAAATGGATTTGATGCGTCGCAAGAGTGCTGGACGATTGGCCGAAATCTTTGGCGAAATGGCTGTCAAGAGTGATTTGCAATCAAGAATTTATGGTTTCAACGTCAGAGCTCGGCAAATTTTGTCCAAGCAGTCCGCTATTCATCGCCAATATTTAGAGGCCTATGCGGATGGCGTCAACAGCTATCTCCAGCAAAATCCTACTTTACCCTTCGAGTTTAAAGTGCTGGGTTACCAGCCCGAGCCTTGGCAAGTTGAAGATTGCTTGCTGGTTGTGTTGGGAATGTTTGAAAACTTGACGGCCTGGGCGGAGCGTAGCGAACGGATGCTTAGTACTATGGAGCAAACATTGCCGCCTGAAGTCGTTGCATTCTTGACGCCGGATAGTGACCGGTTTACCGACTATTTGATGAATTACACTAAGTCTCTTCGACCGCCGCAAGGCATTCCCGTAACGGCGATGCAAACATTGTTAGCAGACGGTGCGCCAAATTCGGGAAACTTGGCTAAGGCGCCGGAGGACACGCTAGCCGGCTCCAACGCTTGGGCGGTTAGTGGTACCAAAACAAGTGACGGGCGGGCAATACTGGCAAATGATATGCATTTGGGGATTAGTGTCCCGAACATTTGGTATCGCGTTGAGCTTCGATATCCCGAGGTGCGGGCAGTCGGCCTTAATTTGCCTGGCACACCCTTTATTGTTTCAGGCAGTAACCAACATGTGGCCTGGGGGGTAACCAACCTCAGCGGAGACTTTTTGGATTTGGTCAAACTTGAAATCAATCCTGATAACGACGGGCAATACCGGGTTGGCGATCATTGGCAAAATTTCGACGAACGACGTGAAACGATACTTATCAAAGGTTCGGAGCGCAAAGCATTGACGGTTAGAGAAACCCAATGGGGACCAGTAGCCGAGCAAGCGTTATTGGGTCAGCCGGTTGCCATTCATTGGGTGGCTTTGGATGCGGAGGCGGTTAATATCGGCATCATGGATTTGGAAGGGAGTAAAACCTTGGAAGACTCTTTGGCTATTGTAAAGCGCGCCGGCGGACCAGAGTTGAACGTATTATTGGCGGACGAAAACGGACAGATAGCCTGGACCTTGACGGGCAAGATTCCTCGCCGTTTTGGCGGAGACGGTACAATCAGTCGTTCGTGGGCCGATGGTAAAACAGGATGGCAAGGCTATATGCAAGCCGATGAAATGCCACAGTCCATTGATCCTGACGAAGGCTTTTTAGTCTCGGCCAACGATCGGCGATTTTCTGCCGATTTCCCCTATGCCATTGGTCACCAATACGTTAATGGTTACCGAGCATACCGAATCAATCAACGGCTTAAGCAAGCGGCGACCCATAGCGAATGGTCGTTGTTCAATCTTCAACAAGATACCGAGACTGAATTTTATGTCTACTACCAACAGCTTGCTTTAAAAATATTGTCGCCGGATGTTTTGGCGAATAAACCCGAATTAATCGCACTACGGGATTATTTGACAAGTTGGAATGGTCGAGCCGATATTTCAAGTTTGGGGTTGCCGGTATTGGTGGAGTTCCGCAAGCAACTGATTGATTCGGTTTTCACGCCGTTTTTAAATAGTTGCAAGCAGGCCGATAAAAATTTTGTCTATAGCTGGAATTACGTCGATACCCCCTTGCAAGCTATATTAAACGAGAGGCCGGCGCAATTATTGCCGGAAGCGGCTCAGCATAAGACGTGGGATCAATTTATTCTGGCGCAGTTGGAAATAAGTGCGGACACGGTAATGTCTCGTCATCCCGATGTCGGCTTGACTAATTTGACGTGGGGTAAGCAAAACATTGTCGGTCACGCTCACCCTTTTTCCAAAGCGTTGCCTTTGCTTTCAACTGCATTAGATATGCCTCATCAATCGTTGGCTGGATGCGGCGGGTTTTGTGTACGGGTAACCGGTGCTGATTTTGGGGCGAGTGAACGATTGGTGGCGTCCCCGAATCATTTATCAGAGGGGATTTTACATATGCCGGGCGGACAATCGGGGCATCCGCTCTCGAGTTACTATAAGGATCAACAAGTTTTTTGGGTGGAGGGATTGCCAATGCCTTTGATGGCTGGCAAATCCCAACATAAATTGGTGTTAAAACCGGAATAATCTGGCAGACGACGATATAACTGGAGCAATGAAATTAGAATTCGTTAAAATGATAAACCGTTTTTTAACTCACTATCTGTAGAATATTTTGGACTCCGATCTGAGCGACAATATAGACGAACAGGCCGTGGCATGGTTTATCCGTTTGCGCGCCGATAACGTAAATAACGAGGATAGGACGTCTTTCGAACATTGGCTTAATCGAGCGGCTGAGCACCGTGACGCCTTTAATGAAGTGTGCGCCATGTGGGGCGATACGGATCTGTTAAAAAGCCTAAGCATCAGCGCTAAAGTACATGGCATTGCCCCCAAGCGCTCTAAAAAGCGTTATATCAATACCAGATTGCCATTGGCTCTTGCCGCGTGTTTGGTACTGGCAGTGTCGCTTAGTGGTCAAATTCGGATTTTATTGAAAGCGGATTATTCGTCGGCCATAGGGGAACGTAAAACTGTTCTATTAGAGGATGGCTCCACTGCCATGCTTAACACAGACAGCGCGATCGCCGTCAATATGAAAGACGGCGAACGATCTGTTGAGTTATTCAAGGGAGAGGTTTTTTTTGATGTGAAGCCCGATCCTCGTCGCCCGTTTTTGGTCCACGCGGACCATTCCACGACGCGCGTATTAGGTACGCGATTTTTTGTTAATCAGCGAAAAGAAAACGACGAGATTAAGGTGCTCTCCGGTCGTGTCGAAGTATCTGAAAATCAAATTTGGAAAGATCCTGTCGTTTTAGGTGAGAATGAAGCGGTCACCGTTTACGAAACATCGCTCGGACAGGCGAAAAAATTAGATTCGAAACTGTCTACTTCATGGATTAACGGATTTTTGGTGTATGAAAACGAAACGCTAGAGGCAGTAATGGAGACCATTAACCGGTATCGTCCAGGGGTGGTTTTGTTTAGAGATGATTCATTGCGGCAACTAAAAATCAACGGTCGCCTCAGCATACGAGAGTCCCATGATATGCTGAAAGTGTTGCAAAGAACCATGAATATTAAGATGACCTATTTAACCGACTGGGTTGTAATTGTTGGATAGGTTGCCGAATCTTCAAAAACAGTGCATTTATATAGGGCTGTTGGGAGGCAGGATGCCCATTTTATGCAGGTTATTGATGATATGAGTGGAACATTCCTCGATGCTCATCTGATCAGTATCGATCACGATTTCCGGTGTTTCTGGTGGCTCGTAAGGGGAAGAAATGCCGGTAAAATGGGCTATTTCACCGAGTCTTGCCCGTCGATAGAGTCCTTTAACGTCTCGTTGCTCGCAGACCGTCAAATCGCAGTTGCAGTAAATTTCAATAAAATCCCCATCTGCCACGGTACTCCGGGCGAGCTCTCTTTCTAACCTGAAAGGCGATATGAACGCAGTGAGGGTTATATTTCCTGCGTCGAGCATTAACCTCGCGACTTCCGCAATCCGGCGAATGTTTTCTTTTCTATCGGCGTCTTCAAAGCCTAAATCTTTCGAAAGACCATGTCGGATGTTATCTCCATCCAATACAAACGTACGGCAACCTTGCTGATACAGTTGTGCCTCTACTGAGTGCGCTATGGTTGATTTTCCGGCTCCAGACAACCCTGTAAACCACAAAATGACCGACCGATGCCCGTTCAGGGATTCCCGGTGTGATCGTGATATTTGAGAATGATGCCAGACAATGTTTTTGTCATATTCCATGCGGATGAATCCAATCAATAGTGATGTGGGATGTGGGTGATGATGCAAGCCACTAACGGTTTTGCTTCATAACGGAGACGATTATTGCCGTTAAGTTACTCAGCAATGGATTCTTGGTAGGTGGTATTTTCGTGACTAAATCGTCTTCTTTTATACACGGATTACACGTTATTAAAGATAAAGATTTTGGAGTTTTTATGAAAATCCGCCCATTTTGGGTGCTTGTTCATCGCTATACCGGTTTATCGATGACCATTTTCTTAGTCATTGTAGGATTGACCGGCAGTTTACTGGCGTTTTACAAAGAGTTGGATGGCGCGATTAATCCCCATTTGTATGTTGAAGCTCACGGCCGCACGCCTCTCGCTTTTGATGCACTCATCGATTACGCTGACAAATACATTGAGCCTCAGGCTAATGTGCAATCGTTATGGATGAGTGCTTCTGCCGTACAATTTTCGGTATCACCGCATCAAAATGAGCAAACTGGCCAATCGTTCGAGTTGAATTACGATCAACTGATTCTCGATCCTTACACTGGATCAGAATTGGGGCGGCGTCGTTGGGGCGCCATCTCTGAGGGCATGACCAATCTCATGCCTTTTCTCTATAAGCTGCATTTCAACCTAGCTTTGGACGATGTCGGCATGTGGATCTTAGGCATCACCGCATTGATCTGGACTATCGACTGTTTTGTTGGTTTCTATTTAACCTTACCGGCTAAAGTGTTTGTCGCTCAAGTCAATCAAACGAACGTTTCGCCGTTTTGGCTGCGCTGGCGTCGCGCTTGGCTAATCAAATGGCGTGGTTCGTCTTTCCGAATCAAATACGATTTACACCGTGCTGGCGGCCTGTGGGTATGGTTCGCCTTATTGGTGTTTGCCTGGTCAAGTGTCTTTATGAATCTGGGCGATACGGTCTATCAAAAGGTGATGCAATCGGTTAGTGATTATCATCAACCCTGGACTGAAATCGAAGATTTACCTGAACCCCTGGTTCATCCAGCGATTGATTTGCACGAAGCTTATCGTTTGGCTAATCAAGCTATGATCCGTGCCGCAGTCGAACACGGTTTCCAAATCGAAGCGCCAGTGGCCATTTGGATCAATCGTGCCAAAGGGATCTACGTCTATTGTATCCGCAGCAGTCTTGATATTCAGGATCGCGAAGGCCAAACACGGGTTGTGATCGATGCCAATAGCGGACAACAAAAAATGTTGCTGCTCCCCACCGGCCAATATAACGGTAATACCATAACTTCTTGGTTAATGGCCTTGCATATGGCTAACGTTTTTGGCCTGCCGTATAGATTGTTTGTTTGTGTATTGGGCTTGGTTATTGTGATGTTATCCGTGACAGGCGTAGTAATCTGGTTAAAGAAGCGCCGTTAATGTCGACACCACGATTTTCCACACATAAATCGAGCCATCAGTCCTCGGCGTCGATCGTCGAGTGGGGACAGTGCAGTACGAAAAAAAGTTACATATCATGCTTGGCGATGTTTTCCATGTTGGTGTTCTTTGTGTTGCCTGCCTGCAATTCGATGCCAGCACGTGACCCGAATACCTTGGAAATTGCATTGCCAGCGCAATGGCAAAGTTCGGTACTGCCCAGCGAACAAACGGCCGCCAATTGGTTGTCAACCTTTAACGATAATGCATTGACCGATTTGGTGAAGCTTGGCTTATCCGGCAATTTTGACTTACGGGCTGCCGCAGCCCGTATCGATGCCGCCAAGGAACAAGCAACGATTGTCGGTGCCGGGCGTTTGCCGCAAGTGTACTTTGCGTCGGGTTATCAGCGTGGCTTGGATGCGTTGAACACTGAGTCTGGTCAGTTTTTGGCGTTGTTTAACTTAAGCTGGGAGCTGGATGTCTGGGGGCGTATCAAAGCTTCACAGCAAGCTGCGCTTGAAGATGCTGTTGCGGTGAGCGAAGACTATCAGGCCGCGCGTTTGTCGTTAGCAGCGCGGCTTGCTCAGGTTTACTTTCAATGGTTTGAGGCCCGTTTGCAGGCCGAAGTAGCGGCGCAGTCGGTGAAAGACCGTGGCGTGATTGTCGCGTTGGTGCGCGGTCGGTTTAATAAAGGCCTGACGCGTGGCCTGGATTTGCGGCTGGCTTTGACAGACTTGGCCAATGCTGAAGCCCAATCGGCGCAGATGCACAACGATGTGCAGATTTTGCACAAACAATTGCAGACCTTGTTGGGGCGTTATCCAGTCAGCAGTGAATCGGTTTCGTTTCATGGGTTGGATTCAACGGTTTCATCGCTGTCTCAGGGCTTACCCCAACCGCCCGCCACGTTAGCAGCAGGTTTGCCATCCGAACTGCTCAACCGCCGCCCGGATGTGGTCGCCGCTTTTAAGCGACTGCAAGCTGCCGATCAACGCTTGGCCAGCAGCGAAAAGGCGCTTTTGCCTCGCATCACCTTAACAGCCGCTGGTGGTAGCGTGGGTGCTGCTCTTGCAGACATCGTCGATCCCCGCGCCGCCGCCTGGAATCTGGCAGCTGGCTTGGCGCAACCGTTGTTCACCGGTGAACGTTTACAAGCTGATATTCGTTTGAAGCAAGCCAATGTCGAAGACGCCTACAACCAATACCAAAGCGTGGCTTTGAATGCTTTCCGCGAAGTGGAACAAGCACTGGCTGCCGAAAGTCGTTTGCGCGAACAGGAACACGCCTTGCGCGAAGCCGTAGCGCAAACCGAAGCCAGTCGTAAGTTGGCGGTGTATTCCTACCGGCAAGGTCTAATCGAGATTTTGACCTTGCTGGACAGCTACCGCAGCACCCTGAATGCGCAAAGTGCCCATCTGGCGGTGCAGCGGCAATTACTGACTAATCGGATTAGTCTGTATCTGGCGTTGGGCGGTGCGGTATGAAACGTTCGGCTGCGTCACTCAAAATCATATTGCCCATAGCCGTGTTGCTGACGGCAGGCGTTGCCAGCTGGGCGGTGTTCGCGTTACGCCCCGCTGTTGAACCGCAAACCGCTTCCACCGCAATCCCCGAAGTCACCATCCTGCGCGTCGAACCACATACCCTGCGCCTGAATGTGGTGTCGCAAGGCGTCGTCACGCCGCGCGAAGAAATCGATCTGGTCAGCGAAGTGGCGGGCAAAGTGGTGCAGATGCATCCGGCTTTGGTTGCGGGTGGCTTCTTCAAAGCGGGTGAGTTACTGCTGACCATCGATCCGCGCGATTACGATTATGCCATCACCGCAGCCCAGGCCCGCATTGCCGAAGCCAAGCGGGTGTTGATCGCCGAACAGGCGCAAGTCGAACAAGCACACAGTGAATGGCAAGCCCTCGGTGAAGGTGAAGCCAGCGAACTGGCCTTGCGCAAACCGCAATTGGCCGAAGCACAAGCCAAACTGCAAGCCGCGCAAGCAGATTTGGCCAAGGCCCAACTCAATCGCAGTCGCTGCGAGCTACGCGCACCGTTCGCTGGTCGCATTCTGACTAAACAGGCTGGTGTTGGACAGTTTTTATCATCGGGTGCGGTAGTGGCGAGGATTTACGCCAGCGATGAAGCCGAAGTACGGTTGCCGGTCAGCAGTGAACAACTGGCGTTTTTGAATTTGCCATTAGCCTTGCCGCATAGTGATGCCAGCCTATGGCCAAAGGTGACCTTGAGTGCCGAACTGGGTGGCAGCCAGCACCAATGGCTGGGCCAGATCGTGCGTAGCGAAGCAGCTGTATCCGAAGACAGTGGCCAATGGTATCTAGTTGCGCAGGTCAGCCAACCTTTTCAACCCATCGCTAACCGTCCGCCGTTGGTGAAAGGTCTATTCGTCCACGCCGAGATTGAAGGTGCCGAACGGGCTGGTGTTTATCGCTTGCCGCGTAGCGCGGTTAGTCCGACGCAAACCGTGAAATTAGTCAATGCCGAACAAAAGCTGGAGATTCGAGCGGTTGAAATCTTACGCCGCGAGGCTGAATCGGTAGTGATCAAATCGGGTCTGCAAACTGGCGAACGCGTGGTCGTATCCGAATTGCCTATGGCGATTGCTGGCACACCGGTCAAGGTGCTCAATGACTAAGCGCCATCCTGTCCGCAGTCTGCCCGCCTGGTTCACCGCCAATCCAATCGCCGCCAATCTGCTCATGCTGTTGATCATGTGCGGCGGCTTACTCGGTATCGCCGATGTCGATAAAGAAGTGTTTCCACGCTTCAGTCCGCATCAGATTGTGGTCAACACCCAATACCCAGGAGCGGGGACGGAAGAAGTCGAAGAATCGGTGTGCGTGCCAATTGAAGAAGCGATTCACGACATTCCGGGCATCAAGCATTTGCACAGTGAAATCCGAGGCGATGACTGCAAGATCGAAGTGGAGATTTTGCCTGAGATTCCCCGCGAACAGGTCATGGCCAGTGTGCAAAGCAAGGTGCAAGGCCTCGCCAAATTGCCTAAGCAACTGGAAAAAATCCAGGTTCTGCCTGCCGATCGCAATGACGATGACGGTGTAATCTGGGTGGCGCTGCACGGCAATACTGACGCATTTACTTTGCAAAGCTTCGGTGAGCAGATTCAGCAACAACTGGCGGCGATACCCGGCGTCAGCAAGGCCCGTAATTACGGCGAGATGGCTTACGAGCTGGCCATCGAAGTCTCGCCCGACAAGTTACGCCAATACCAGATGACACTGGATGAAGTCGCGCAAGCGGTGCGCAAAGCTTCGGTGGATTTGCCCGGCGGGTTAATCAAAAATCCCGATGGAGAGTTGTTGTTAAGGGTTAATCAACGCGCCAAGGATGCCGATGCGGTGGGAGCTCTAATCATCAAAACCTTACTCGATGGTAACCGGGTTAGGCTCGATCAAATCGCCACCATCAAGGACGGCCTGGAAGAACGCTTGTCTGAGTGGCATCACAACGGTGAAATCGCCCAGGGCTGGGAAGTGCATACCACCCAGGATAGTGTGGCCGTGGCAAGAAATGTCAAAGCAACCGTTGAACAGCTTCGTCAGCAGTTACCACCAGGTTTGCGGTTGATTACTTGGTGGGACGACTCGCAGGCCTATGACGAGCGTATCGATACCTTGCTGGAAGACGGTTTGAGCGGCTTCTTGCTGGTGTGTTTGGTGTTATCGCTGTTCTTGCGGGTACGGGTGGCGCTGTGGGCGGGCGTGGGGATTTTTACTTCGGTGCTGGGGGCGTTCTGGTTGATGCCGGCATTGGATGTATCGCTGAATATGCTGTCACTGTTTGGCTTTCTGCTGGCGATGGGCATTTTGGTCGATGACGCTATCATCATTGGCGAGAGCGTGCATAGTCGCCAAGTCGAAGGCAGACTGTCACCACTCCAAGCCACCATCCAAGGGGTGCAAGACGTTGCCCTACCCGTGATTCTGTCGGTCCTGATTGTGCTGGTCGCCTTTTTGCCGGGCTTGTTCCTGCCCGGCTGGGGTGGACAAATGATGAAGCCGATTTGCTTGGTGATGATTTTGACTTTGGTGTTTTCGCTGGTCGAGGCCTTACTGATTCTGCCGTCGCATTTGGTCAGCGATGTGGAATCAACGGTCAATCTCAATCGCTTGCAACGCATCCGCCAACAGATGAACGACCGGCTGGATCGATTTGTCGAGCAGGTCTATCGGCCATTTCTGGAAACCGCGATTGCTTGGCGCTATTTAACGGCGTCTTTGTTTTTGGGGCTGATCGTGTTTTGTGCAGCGCTGGTCGCCAGTGACACGGTTCGGCAATCGATTAATCCCGATGTCACCAAAGACAGCTTTTGGGTATCGATGCAGTTGCCGCAAAGTGCGCCGTATAGCGAGGCCAAAGCACTAGCTGCCAAGGTGGAACAGGCGTTGTTTAGTTTGCGGGATGAGTTGGATGGCGTTAGGTCCAACGAACCAACACCGAATCACGTAACCAACGCTCACGATACGAGTGTCATTGTTGGCGTGGAAACCATGATATGGGAACACGGTGCCGGCATTTGGCTGGAGTTTTCACCGGAAGGTCGGCAACGCTTGAAAGTGGAAGCCTTCATCCGGCAATGGCGCGAGCGCATCGGCGACATCGGTCGCGGCAAAGTCGATTTCATCTACAAGGAAGGCGATGAACCCTATGACCTTGAGTTGCTATTAGGCGCTACCGATACCGATCTATTACCCAAAGCCGCCGAGCAACTGAAACAGCAACTGCTGGCACAGCCCGGCGTTTATGACGTGGTCGATTCCAGCGAACCCGGCAAGCCTGAAATTAAAGTCAGCCTCAAACCCAGCGCTGAGCGTTTGGGACTGCGCCTGGAGCAACTGGCCGAACAAGTCCATCACGGTTATTACGGTGACGAAGTGCATCGGTTTTTACGCGGCCGTAGCGAAGTCAAAGTCATGGTGCGTTATCCACTCGATCAACGGCAATCGCTGGATACCTTAAGACAACAACCGATTCGCCTGCCAAATGGTTCGACAGCGCCACTGGGTGAATTAGCGGATATTCAACTGGCACCGGGTTTTTCACGTTTGGTGCGGGAGGATCGGCAGCGGGTGTTGAAAGTCCAGGCCAGGGTCAACCCAACGCTCTCCGATGCCAACGCGCTGTATGCACAACTGGAGCAAAGCCAGATACCGGTCTTGCAACAGGCATTCCCCGGCTTGACCGTCAAGATCGGTCAACAACGTCAGGAACAGGAAGCCATGCTCGCCGCCTTTGCCAAAAACACGCTAATGGCCTTACTGGTGATTTATGCCTTAATCGCCGTGCCGTTTAAGTCGTACTCAAAGCCGTTGATCTTCCTGCTGGCCGCGCCGGTGGCCTGGTGCGGTGCGGTATTGGCACATTGGGCGTTCGGCTTGCCGCTGTCGATGGAGTCTTTGGTGGGCATGATTGCCGCTAGCGGCGTGGTGGTCAATGACAGCTTGGTGCTGCTGGATTACGTTCGCCAGCACGGTGAGGATGACCAGCCGGTTGAACGCTTGATCATCGACGCTTGTAGCTCCCGTTTTCGCGCCATTCTGCTGGCGTTTTTAACCAACTTTGCCGGCTTCCTACCGACGCTACTGGAAACCAGCCCACAAGCGCAATTTTTGATTCCGATGACCTTGTCGCTGTCGGCGGGTTTGCTGATTGGTATGGCTGCCAGTCTGATTCTGACACCGGTTTGTTATGAGATTTTGGCTCGTCCCGATCCCAATCGACATGCCAAGAATATCACTGATTCAAGTCCGTCGGTTGCTCAGCCACCGGAGTGCTATGCCCAACACCATAACGAGTACTAAGTAAGGAGAATTTGCATGTTAAGTAAACCCCGCAAAAAATCCAGGCTCGATCCGCCGATGGTGGTATCCGCTGAAAGAGCCGCCGATGTGTTTCCGACAGTACGCTATTTCCAGATTCATTTTGAGTTTTTGCAAGAGCAGATTCAGTTGATCTTGCGTAACCAGGAGTCCTTGCAACAGCAGATGCAGCAACTGGAAAGTCAGCTGTCGCGATCAGCTCAAGGTATGCGTCTGAATAGCAAAGCGTTGAGTCCGATTGAGCGCCTGACCGCCAATCGTAACGCCACGCAGGACACTGACACGCCCAATCTTAATTTGACGGGGGGACGGTGATGTTCGCACTGTGGCATTCGATCACGCAAATGGCGAGGCTGTCTACGACCCAGCGTTCGTTTATCCAAACGGCGCAAGGTTTACCGGATCCTCATCAGTTTTTGGTGTCGGCGCCGATGCCCAACAATCGCTATCGGCGTTCAGTTGCGGTGACATCAGCTGTGCTAGTTGCGACGTTGCTGCATGGCGGTTTGTTGTTCTGGTATGTCAGTCGTCCGGCACCGCTGCCGTTTTCGGCGGCAGCACCGTTGCCGATGATCGCCATGGAGTTGTCGGCACCACCGTCGCCGGTGGTCAATCAACCGATTGCGCCGCCGCAACCACCGAAACCCGTCGTGCCAGCCAAAGAGGATAAGCCCAAGGTCAAACCGAAACCGAAGTCAAAACCGTCGGAACGTCTGGTCAAGCAGGTTGAGGAGCGAAAATCCGTTGAACCGGAACCAGTTGCACCGGCGATGCCCGCTGCGGCTGCCCCACAAACCCTGAACCACAACGCCTTGGCAGCACCGCGCAACGACACCTATATGCCCGCTGATAGCAATGCCGCGTATCTGAACAACCCAAAACCTGAATACCCCATGACCGCACGACAGCGGCATTGGCAGGGCACGGTGTTGTTACGGGTCTATGTCGGAGCGGATGGCAAAGCGCTGCTAGTCAACATTCAGCGTTCCAGCAATCACGACACGCTGGATGAATCTGCCTTGGAAGCTGTAAAACTATGGCGCTTTGTACCTGCCAAGCGTGGAGATACGCCAGAACCCTGCTGGGTAACCGTGCCGATTACCTTTGAACTGGATTGAACACCGCTCCCAAGAGGGTTTGCAGCCCGACCCGCCTACCTGGGTCGGACAACACGGACGTTGATAGACCTGGATTGAGGATGATCCAGGTGCTGCACGGATGAGTAACTAAGCCAAGATTTTAAAAATAAAACAATAACGAGAACTTTATGGACCACATTTTTAGCTTTTCTGAAACCGCCATCGTCGACGGCACCCTGTGTATGCTGGGCTGCTTTTCCCTGGTCACCTGGAGCGTTATTTTGCTTAAGGTCGGTGAAATCGCTTGGCACCGTTACCGTAACCATAAGCTGCTGCAACGTTTCAGTGGTGCCGTGTCCCTGGAAACCTTGGATGCGATCGACAACCACCCGGAAAACCCCTTAGCGGTTCAAGCCGGACGAGTGCTAAGCGTTGGCCGCCAAACCTACGCCCGTGCGCAAAGTCTGCCGCATGACTGCCAAACCCAGCACGCTGCTTGGCACGAACTCATCGAACGCGCCTTGCGTCAGCAATTACAAAAAGAAAAGGCCTTGCTGGATTCTGGCCTGGGCTGGTTAGCCAGCATTGGCAGTACCTCGCCGTTTATCGGTCTGTTCGGCACGGTGTGGGGCATCATGCACGCCCTGAAAGACATTGGTGCGCAAGGCACGGCCAGTCTGGAAGTGGTCGCCGGCCCGATTGGCGAAGCCTTGATTGCCACCGCCTTGGGCATTGCCGTCGCGATTCCGGCGGTGATTGCTTATAACTTTTTTCTGCGCCAAAACCGCCAAGTCCTAGCCAGCCTGGAGCATATTGCTACCGACTTTTTGCGCAGTTGTATCGAAAACGACTTAAGTCAACAACCTCAACCTCAGGAGGTCTGATCATGTCCATGCAATTTCCCAGCGAAGATGAAGGCGGCGAAATGAGTGAAATCAACGTCACGCCGTTAGTGGATGTGATGTTGGTACTGCTGGTGGTGTTTATCGTCACCGCGCCGTTACTGACGCAAGTGGTCAAAGTCAAACTACCCAAGACCGAACAGACCGAGCCGACACCCGACAAGCATGTTGCCATCTTGGCCGTGACCGCCAGCGGTGAAGCGCTGCTGGACGACAAGGCCGTGCCATTAACCAGCTTGGAAAGTGAGCTTAAAGCCCTGCAGGAGCGCGATCCCGACATTAGTGTGCAACTGCAAGCCGACAAAGCGGCGGTGTTCGAATCGGTGGCCAAGGTAATGGCTAGTGCGCAACGTTCGGGAGTCAGTAAGTTGTCGTTTGTGACAATAGAGTAATAGCAGTGGTATTTATTCAGAGTAACTTAAATAAGAGTGACTATTCATGTCGACTTTTAATGCTGCTGGACGCTGAATAGTAACGGACCATTTTAGTCTAAATTCTTTTCTGTGTATTAGCGAGCAACACGTTGACGGCATAGGCCACGACAAAAACACCCACCGGGACGGCTTGTGGCGGAATCGGAAACGGCAAGGTCAAACTGACCAGCAGCAGATATAGCGCGCCCAGAATCAGGTAGAGGCTGTAGCGATGCGCCATGGGGCTTGGATAATCGAAGTTGGTCTGGCTGATCTTGCGCCGTACCAGTCCGTCGACGACAAACGGCAGCAAGGAAGCCGCCATGTACGGTAACCAAATGCAGGCGGTGGTCAGGCGCTTGATCATTTGAAAGATGGTGTCCCACAGCACGTTGAGCCGGCTTTCGATAAAGGGAAACAAATCGTTACGCCCCACATCCTCGAAGCCTTTGGACATTTGCCGTTCGCGCTCGGTCGGGATGAAGTAGCGGAACACGCTTTCTCGGATACCGGTAGTGACGAACAAGCGATCAAACCAGCGCTGCGCGGTATGGCTGATCTGAGATTCTTTATAGGCGCCAAAATAGCCGATCATCATCTGGTCTTCGGCGCGCTGAAGTTCCCGCGTCCAGCGGTCGGACACGAAGCTGGCCACCAGGATCACTTCCAGTAGCC